>NZ_JAEDCO010000016.1 GCF_016294135.1 Methanobrevibacter ruminantium | reverse complement strand
TTTTATCTGATTTTTAAAATAAGTTTTTTAAAAAAAATAATTATTCCATCATTAACGAACATATGAATGAGAACTAAAAATAGCTAATTAAAAAGAAATGGATGATAAAAAACTTCAAAATAAAAAAAGTTGATAAGTGGTTCCGACGAGATTCGAACTCGTGATCCTCTCGTTGTAAGCGAGATATCATACCCCTAGACCACGGAACCATTGCAAAAAAATAGAATTAAAGTTTTTAAAAAAATTAATTCAAAAAATAAAGTCAAAAGAAAATTTTTTCAAAAAATGAAAAAATTTTGGTCAGGGTTTTGAGTAATACTCAAAACGCTGGAGAGTGGTTCCGACGAGATTCGAACTCGTGATCCTCTCGTTGTAAGCGAGATATCATACCCCTAGACCACGGAACCATACTACATAATAAGTATTGTTAACATCTTATTTAAAACTTTCGATGGAAAAGATTTGAAATAAAAATCATTAATGAATTTTGAAAAAATAAGCGAAAAATGAATAAAAAACAAAAATATCTTATGGAAAATCTTTATAATAAGCAATATATTTAAAATATAAGAAATAAATAACTAATAAAGGAATTATTTTTTAAAAACTATTAATCGGCCAAATAGCTGATTAAATAAAACAATCCCTTAAATTAACTACATTAACACAAAATTTGACATTGAATAAATACTTTTAAAAAACAAAAGGTGAAAAAATGGCATTTGATGAAAATTTAAAAGTTTGGATGGATGGAGAATTTGTAGCATTAAAAGATGCTAAAATCAGCGTTCTCTCCCACGTAGTCCACTATGGGACTGCAGTATTCGAAGGTATAAGATGTTATGAAACTGAAAATGGACCTGCTGTATTCCGTTTAAAAGAACACGTACAAAGATTATTTGATTCCGCTAAAATTTACAAAATGGAAATTCCATTTACTCAAGAAGAAATCTGTGATGCAATCATAGAAACCATTAAGGAAAACAACTTAAAAAGCTGTTACATCAGACCAATTACCTACAGAGGATTTGGTGAATTAGGTGTAAACCCATTAAACTGTCCTGTAAATACAACCATTGCTGTATGGGAATGGGGAGCATACATTGGAGAAGAGGAAATGGAACAAGGTGCAAACATCGGCATTTCCACTTGGAGAAAACCAGCACCAGGTACCTTACCTGTACTTGCAAAAGCTGCAGCTAACTACATGAACTCCCAGCTTGCTAACTTGGAAGCAGGAGAACATGGATACGATGAAGCTATTCAATTAGATTATCACGGACATGTTGCAGAAGGTAGTGGAGAAAACATTTTCATCGTAGAAAATGGTAAAATCATCACTCCAGATTTAGGTTCCTCCATCCTTAGAGGAATTACCAGAGACAGTATCATGACCATTGCAAAAGACTTAGGATATGAAGTTTCTGAAGAAACCATCTCAAGAGAAAGATTATACTTAGCTGACGAAGTGTTCTTCACTGGAAGTGCAGCAGAAGTTACTCCAATCCGTGCAATTGACAACAGACAAATTGGTATTGGATCAAGAGGCCCTGTAACTAAAGAATTACAAGAAAAATACTTCGATGCAGTATATGGAAAATCTGAAGACATTCATAATTGGTTAACTTATGTCGAATAGACATGAGTTAATTAAATTTTTTTAAAACTTCTTAAAACTTAACTGATTTAAAAAACTATAAAAAATAAACGAGGTGAAATAATGGATATTTTTCAAGCAATAATCATTGGACTTGTCCAAGGATTAACTGAATTTCTGCCTGTTAGCAGTTCTGCTCATTTGATCTTTGCCCAACAAGCACTAGGGGTGAGCGATGTAGGGCTTGCTTTTGATGTATTGATGCATGTAGGAACCCTTGTAGCTGTAATAGTGTATTTCTTTAATGATATTGTAAATATGATTAAAGGATTCCTATTAAGTCTTGTTGATTTAAAGAATGGAAATTTCATTGAAGAAATCAAAAAAGACCCTTACAAGAAATTGTCTTGGCTTACAATATTGGCTACCATACCTGTAGGTGTTGTAGGAGCACTCTTTAACGATTCAATCGAATCAATGTTTCAGGGATTGACTATACCTGCATTCCTACTTTTAGTAACCGGTTGTCTTTTATATGTATCCCAAAGAATGAACAGCGGCAGAATAGATGTTAGAAACCTTACCATTAAAGAAGCTCTCATCATAGGATGCGGACAAGCATTAGCTGTATTGCCAGGACTTTCCCGTTCAGGTACTACAATAGCTACTGGATTGTTTGCAGGATTGGATAAGGAATTTGCTGCAAAATTCAGTTTCATCTTATCAATTCCAGCAATCTTAGGTGCAGCGGTTTTCCAACTTAAGGATTTAAGCGGAGGAAGTGTTGAAATAGGTGCTTGCATTGCAGGATTTGTAGTTGCAGTTATTTCAGGATACTTAGCTATAAGCGTATTGCTCAAGATCGTTAGAGAAAAAAGCTTGGACATATTCGCATACTACTGTTGGATTGTAGGAATAATAGTGTTGATTGGTAGTTTAATACTTTAATCAACTTTAAAAAAAAAAGTTAGAGAATATTCTCTAAATTTTACTATTTTTATTTTTTATTTATTTCAAAATTTTATTATATGCTCATTTTAAAAATTATTATATCCTTATTAGAAAATAGCTATTTTTAATTTTCTATTGTAGAAAAAATTTTAGATAAAAAAAGGAAAATAATAAGTTTTTTAATAAAATAAAAATTTTAAACTCTTTTTTAAAAAAAAAATGAAAAATTGAAAAATAAGGAAAAAATAATTTAAAAAAAATATATGGTATATAATTTGTATACAATTAAAGCTCAACTTTTATACCCATGATTTCTCTTTTTCCATGAGCAATATCCCTTGCTATTTGTGCTGCACCAATAGCTCCGGATTCACTTGAAATGATCTTGGTTTGGTACTTGTTCTTGAAGTACTTGTTCAACTCTTTTTCAAAATCTACAGGATCTTTCATTGAACCCATGGACCCTGTAAGAACAATTCCCTCAATCTCATTTTTGCTTACTGCAATCAATCCTGCAATCTCCATAGCTACAGTCATTATCATGGTGTCAATAGCAAGCTTTGCTTTCTCATCACCATTTCTGTAATTGTTTAAAAGCTCATCCTTCATGAAAGCAACCTTATTGTCAATTCCAGCTATCTTTATAGCGCCAGCGTGTGAGAAGCATTCGTTTGCAGTGCGTTTTCCATCATCAATATCTCTAATCATTTCTAAATCGAGAGGTCCATGAACAACTCCCATAGCACCGCAACATGCATCAATAGCTCCCTTGATTATGCCATCCTCAACAAGCAAGTCAACACTATTGGAACTGATGTCTGCTACAATCATGTTTTCCCAATTGGTTTCAAGATAAGCGTTGTAGACAATGCTTATTTTTTCAGGGCTTGCATGATGGGAATAGGCTGCTCTGAATAATGGGCCTAGCCACTCGCAATTCTTATGGATTCCTGGAATCATCAATACAGGCAAATTGGCATTTTCAATTTCTGAATACACGGATGTTCCTCCACCAGTTACCTTACCTGCACCTCCAATTGAAAGGATTCCTCTGTTTTCAACCCTTTCCATTGGAAGAATGGTGCTGATTCCATCTCCCATTGCATAAGTGATAATCATTAATTCAATATCATCCAAATCTACACGCTTGGACAATTCTTCAATAGCTGACACTTTTCCAGCCTTACTATCTTCACGAGATATCTTAAAAACATCAAGAACTTGGCTCTCATTCATTATAGCAAATGAAATACCGGTAGTTCCATGATCCATACCTACATATACCATTTTAATCACAAATTTAGAATTAAATTAAAAAAATCTAGACTAATCTTTAGTTAATTTAGATATATTTGGCATAGTTTAAAAACTTTTATATAAATATTTAAAAAGCAGGAAGTTTTTAAAAGTTTGAAAACAATCAAAAATAGATAAAAATATTGTAAAAATAATAAAAATAGTTAAAAGTAGTTAAAAAGAAAAAAATAAAGAAGAGAAATTATTCGTCTTCTTTTTGTAATCCACAAGCAATTCTTAATCTTTTACCGACAACTTCGATGTCTTCTCTTTCTTCAGCAGCTCTCATTTCTTTTAAGTTTGCTGCATCAGTTGCGTTTTCATCCTCAAATTGTTTTTTGAATGTTCCATCTTGGATTTCAGTTAAGATTGCTTTCATTTCAGCTTTAGTAGCATCAGTGATAATTCTGTCACCTCTGGTTAATCCACCGTATTCAGCAGTGTTACTTACATCATGCCACATTCCAGCCATACCGTTTTCGTAGATGTCATCTACAATGAGTTTTACTTCATGACAGGTTTCAAAGTAAGCGATTTCAGGTTGGTAACCTGCTTCCACTAAAGTTTCAAATCCTGCTTTTATAAGTGCACTGAGTCCACCGCATAATACCGCTTGTTCACCGAACAAGTCAGTTTCAGTTTCTTCTTGGAAGGTGGTTTCAATTACACCTGCTCTGGTAAGACCAACAGCTTTTGCCATACCTAATGCAATTTGCAATGCGTCACCGGTAGCATCTTGTTCAATAGCTACTAAACCAGGAATACCGAAACCGTCTAAGTAGGTGGTTCTTACTCTAGATCCAGGCCCTTTAGGTGCAAACATTACAATGTTTACGTCTTCTCCAGGTTGGATTAATCCAAAGTGAATGTTGTAACCGTGAGAGAATGAAATAGTGTTTCCAGCTTCAACATAAGGAGCGATTTGTTCTTTGTAAACTTTTTCTTGGGTTTCATCTGGTAATAAGATGTGAATAATGTCTGCAGCTTCAGCAGCTTCTTCAATAGTTTTTACATTCATTCCATCATCAACAGCTTTTTGCCAGGATGAACCTCCTTCTCTAAGACCGACAATTACATTTAATCCACTGTCAGCCATGTTTCTAGATTGACCACGTCCTTGACTTCCGTAACCGATTACAGCAATGGTTTTGTCTGCAACGACTTCTGCGTCAACATCGTCATCATAATACATTTTCATTTTTAAGACTCCTATAAGTTTTTTAATAATTTTATAAAATTAATAGCAATGATTTATCGTAATTTTAAAACAATAAATCAATATATTCAATAGAGAAATTAGTTTATTGAAATATTTACTAATTTTAGTATTAAATATAACATTAATATATTTAATTTAATAGTTTATAAAACTTATTAAATTGGAATTTTATAAGAGTTTTTCAATGAAGATTTTAGAAATAATGGGAATTGAAGGAAATCATTAATGAAATTAAAGAATTATTTAACTTAAATAATTTAACTATTGCATATACAATTGTTGTTAATGCAACAGTTTATATACCATGAAATCCATAATATAAAAATGCTTATTGATTTTAATATTAAAAAACCTATTAAAAAACAGAAAAAAAAGATAAATGATTCTCAAAAGGAATTGGGAGAGAATATGTCTTTGGAAAAATTTAAAGAAAAGAATGCGTTGGAATTTCCACTTGGAAAGCTCATTACAATAATTGCAAGAGGCCATATCTTTTATTTGAATCACCGCCTAGAAGATTTGAACATAAACGCTTCACAATTACATACACTATTTGAAATAAAATGCTCCAACGGAATAAACCAAGACGAAATAGCTAAAAGATGCAATGTCGATAAAGGTTCCGTAGCAAGATCCTTAAGAAAATTAGAAGACAAGGAACTTATTGTAAAGGAAATTGATGAAAACAACAGACGTCAAAATAAAATTTCTTTAACCTCAAAAGGAGAATATGTGATTGAAGAATCATTGAAAATTCTAGATGATTGGGAAAATGAGATATTCAAGGAAGTGGATGATGAAGAAAAAAGGGTATTGCAAGAGTTTTTGAAGGATACTGCTATAAAAACAATATCTTTGAATATGGAAATAAAAAACAGCAAGTAAGCCAAAAGAGTTGAAATATCTCTAATCAGTGAATTAATAACTACATAAAAATTAAAGATCATTAAGAATAAATAGAATTAGAAAATAAGAAGATATAAAAATTTGTAAGGGGAACATTATGTCAGAAAATGTAGAAAAGAATGATAATATTAAAATGATTACTGGGGACCCTAAAAGGGCTATAAGAAAGCTAAGTGTCCCCATGATGATCTCAATGCTTTTAATCATGATGTATAACATAGCAGACAGCATATGGGTTGCAGGCCTTGGTGCAGACGCATTGGCAGCAATAGGATTTATTACTCCTCTATTCACCATACTTGTAGGACTTGGAAACGGTATAGGGGCCGGTGCCAATTCACTCATTGCACGTTACATTGGTGCAAATGACTTTTCCGAGGCAAACAATGCAGGCCTTCATGCAATTTTACTGTCAATTATTGTAAGTGCAATATTCACATTCATCATGATTGGTGCAATGGTGCCTATTCTCGAACTTATGGGAGCAGGAGATTCAATTCAATATGCTCTTGATTATGGGTACATCATATTCGGATTCCTTTTCATATTCGTTTTTTCTGGAGTGGAATCTGCAATATTCCGGTCCGAAGGGGATATGAGAAGAGCAACCATAGCAATTGCTGTAACAGCCATATTAAATATAATATTGGATCCAATATTCATTTACTATCTGAATTTTGGAATAACCGGAGCTGCATGGGCAACCATAATATCATGTACAATATCAGTATTAGTTATGAGTTATTGGATATGGGGTAAAAAAGATTTATTCCTTGATTTAAGCCCTAAAAACTTTCATTATAGCACTAAAATTATTTTAGACTCCCTTCAGGTAGCAATTCCATCCACACTTGAAAACGTGATCTTTTCAGCTCTTGCAATAATAATCAATTCCATGCTCGTGATTGTAGCAGGAACAAGTGCTGTGGCAGTTTATACAGCATCCATGAGAATTGTGCAACTAACCATGATTCCATTGATAGGTATTGGTACAGCTGTGCTTACAGTAACTGGAGTGGCTTATGGTGCCCACAATTATGAAAACCTAAAGACAGGACATAGCTACTCAATAAAAATAGGATTTGCCATATCAATTGCACTTGGGGCTATCATGGTATTATTCTCCAATCAAATAGCAGGGGCTTTCAGTTACACATCTGCAAGTGCGGCCCTTGCACCACAGATAGCAACTGCAATAAGCGTTTTAAGCCTATTTGTGCTTGCCATTCCTCACGGTATAATGTCTTCAATGATGTTTCAAGGAGTGGGAAAAGGAATATACTCCTTTATCATTACCGTGCTTAGGTCACTTATAGCCGAAACTGTATTCGCTTACATATTCTGTTTCATATTTGGATGGGGGCTAATTGGAATATATGCAGGTGTTGTATTCGGATGTTTCGTTGGGGGAACTGTTGGATACATCTGGGCCAAATTCTTTATCCACAAGTTTAAAGGAATATGTGAAGATAGATACGGAAGCATAGAAACACAATAGTTATAATAAATAGTTTGCTCTCTTCCAAACTGTTTATTTATTCCCATTCTTGAAAAACTTATAAAAAAAACTAAAAAATAATCTAAAACTAGTTTTAAAATAAAAATAATTTCAAAAGATCATTAAAAACATAGAAAATAAAATAATTTTTAAAAATTATTGATTTAATTTTAAAAAAATAAAAAAAGTAGTTCGGAGCATTTACTCCAACTATTAAACTATTTTTTGGCCAAGGTTTTTAGCCGAAGGCTAAAACGCTTGGGCATTAGTGATGACCTCTTGCAATAGCAGTAGGTCCAGTACGAGCTATTTTCTTGATTCCGAATGGCTTAAGCAATCTTAAGAAGGAATCAATCTTTTCAGGATTGCCTGTAACTTCCATTGTAATGAAATCATCACATACATCAATGATTTTTGCCTTGAAAATATCTGCATACTCTATAATCTCAGACCTTGATCTTTCCCTAGTTGTCTTAACTTTAACTAAACAAAGCTCTCTTTTTAAAACATAATCAGGGTCAAGATCCTTGATTTTGACAACATCAACAAGCTTGTGCAATTGCTTGATGACCTGTTCCAAGACCTTTTCATCACCTTTTACAACGAAAACCATTCTAGCCAAGCCTTCAACTTCAGATGTTCCTACAGTAATGCTGTCAATATTGAATCCACGTCTATTCAATAATCCTGCAACATTTTGAAGTACGCCTGGCTTGTGTTCAACTAAAGTGCTGATAACATGAGATTTTTCGCTCATTCTATTTTCCTCCTTCTGCATATTGAGAATCTTTAGAAAGCTCTTCATCATCTAAATAATCAACATCACTTTCATATTTATACTCACCAAGAAGGTCATTTATGCCTCCACCTGGTGGGAACATTGGAATGAACTCATTCTTCTCAACAGTAATGTCTACTAAAATAGCTTCATTATCTTTCAATGCTTTGGATAAGACCTCTTGAGTCTTGTCAACTTCTTCAACCCGTACTGCATTGATACCATAACTTTCAGCTAATTTAACAAAATCAGGAGTGCTTCCCATATCGGTTTGGGAGTATCTTTGATTGTACATCTTGTTTTGCCATTGGTAAACCATTCCTAATTTTCTGTTGTTTAACATAGCGATAACTACAGGAATGTCATACTCCTTGATTGTAGCCAATTCTTGGGAAACCATAAGGAATCCTCCATCACCTACAATTGCAAGCACTGCATCATCAGGACATGCAACCTTTGCACCAATAGCTGCTGGGAAACCGAATCCCATAGTTCCAAGACCACCTGAAGATATGAACTTGCGAGGTTTTGAAATGTCCAAGAAATGTGCTGCCCACATTTGGTGAAGACCTACATCAGTTGTTACAATGGTATCTTCAGTGATTGAGTTTGCAATTTCCTTGATTACCTGTTGAGGTTTTAATGGAATATCATCATAACTTACTCTTGGTATTGTAGATTTCTTGAATTCTACAATAGAATTTAACCAAGCATTCTTATCGCTTGGTTTTGCTTCAAGCTCTTTAATCAATTGATTTAATACAATCTTTGCATCACCTACAATAGGCAAGTCTACAGCAACATTCTTACCAATCTCTGCTGGATCAATGTCAATGTGGATAACCTTAGCGTTAGGTATGAACTCATCCAGTTTACCGGTAGTTCTGTCAGAGAATCTGCAACCAATTGCAAGAAGGCAATCTGTTTTATTGATATTTTGGTTAGCCACTTGCTTTCCATGCATACCCAACATTCCCATGGACAAGTCATCCTTCTCATCAACAATGCCTTTACCCATTAATGTGGTTGCTATAGGAGCATTGATCAATTCAGCAAGTTTCTTGACTTCCTCATCAGCACCTGATAATATGGTACCTCCACCTGCTAAAATGAATGGCTTATCTGCTTCAAGAAGCATTTTAGCAGCTTTTGCAATTTGTTTAGAATTACCTTTCACAGTAGGTTTATAACCAGGAGTTGGAATTGTTCCCAATACGTAATCATCCAATTCTTGCTCTTGCACTTCCTTAGGAACATCAATTAATACAGGTCCGCATCTGCCAGTTGAAGCTATTTCCAAACTGGTATTGATGATGCTTGGAATATCGTTTGCGTCTTTTGGCTGATAGGAATGTTTAGTGATAGGCATTGTAATACCCATAATGTCTACTTCCTGGAATGCATCATTACCGATTAAATTACTTACAACCTGTCCAGTAATTGCAATAAGTGGAGATGAATCCATATATGCATTTGCAATACCAGTGACCAAATTGGTTGCACCCGGCCCGGAAGTAGCTAAACAGACACCAACTTTACCAGAAGCTCTTGCATAACCTTCTGCAGCATGTGCTGCACATTGTTCATGTCTAACAAGTATATGCCTTAAGTCTGAATCATATAGCATGTCATAAAATGGAATTACGGTACCTCCAGGGTAACCGAAAATGGTGTCAACACCTTTATCCATTAAAGCTTTAATAATAGCGTCTCCGCCTCTCATTTTCAACCATCCTTTTCATTTAATAAATTCAATAATCATGATTTTAATTTTTGAAATCCTGTTTTGAAAAAACAAGAAATTTTCAAAAAATCTTATTCAATAATTTGTAATATAATAATATATATCCTAAGATAGATATAAATATTAACATATGTTTTTTAAAAAATATATACTAATAAAAACATAAAACATAATAATAAGGATTTTAATTTTTTTATTGACATGAAAAATTAATCTGAAATTTAAACTCAAAACTCTTGAATGGAGATTAAAAATGAAAGTATTAGTTGTTGGAACCGGTGCAAGAGAACATGCAATCTGTGATGCATTGATAAAAGATGATGTAGAATTATATGCTTACATGAGCAAGAACAATCCTGGAATCAGTAAAATATCCACTTTTAAGAAAGGAGATGAAGGAGAAGTTGATGAAGTGGCTAAATTCGCAAAGGAAAATGGAATCGAATTGGCTGTAATCGGACCTGAAGCTCCTCTTGGAAAAGGAATTGTAAATGCTCTTGAAGCGGTTGGAGTCCCTTGTGTTGGACCAGCACAAGAATCTGCAAGAATTGAAACTGACAAATCATTTATGAGAAACCTCTTTGAAAAATACCAAATCAAAGGATCATTGACCTACAAGGTATTTGATAACTATGAAGACATCAGTGCTTTCCTTGATGAATATGAAAAGGACGTTGTAGTGAAACCTGTAGGATTGACTGGTGGTAAAGGTGTAAAAATCGTAGGTGACCACCTTAAAGATAATCAAGATGCAAAAGCTTATGCAAAGGAAGTTATGGATAATGCAATGGGAGGATTTGCACAAGTGATCATTGAAGAGAAAGTTGTTGGAGAGGAGTTCACCATCCAAGCATTCTGTGATGGAGAAAACTTAGCTCCAATGCCTGCAGCTCAAGACCACCCTCATGCTTTTGAAAATGACCAAGGATTGATCACTGGTGGAATGGGTTCATACTCTGATGTTGGAGGATTGTTGCCATTCATGACTCAAGAGGATTATGATGAAGCTGTTGACATCATGAAAGAGACCTTAAAGGCAATAGCTAAGGAAACCACTCCTTACAAAGGAATTCTTTACGGTCAATTCATGTTATCAAATGAAGGCCCTAAATTAATTGAATACAACGCAAGATTCGGTGACCCTGAAGCAATGAACGTTCTTCCACTTTTAAAAACTTCAATGCTTGACATCTGTAAGGACATCGTTGCAGGAAATCTCAGCGAAGTTGAATTTGAAGACTTGGCTTCTGTGTGCAAATACATAGTACCTGACGGATATCCAGACACTCCTCATGCAGGAGAGCTCATTGAAGTGGATGAGGAAGCTATTGAAGCGCTCGGTGCAAAAGTCTTCTATGCAGCTGTAAGCCAAGAGGAAGATGGAATCCATCTTTCAGGTTCAAGAGCTTTAGGAATTGTTGCTCAAGGAGAAACCATTGCTGAAGCTGAAAAAATAGCTGAAGAAGCTTGTAATATAGTTAAAGGAAATGTTTACCATAGAAGAGACGTTGGAACTGCAGCTTTAATCCAAAAACGTATCGATCATATGGAAGCAATCAGAAACGAATAAGCTTTTAATCTGTTTTAGATTGATAGCTAAAGGTTAATTAGTTATTCATTAACTAATTAACAACTAATACTAGATATAACTTTAGATTATAAATATTTAAAACAATTAATTCGGTGATTTTTATGTCTAAATCAGCAAAGTCTATAAATGCAACCTTGAAAAAGGTAAAGAAATTAGAAAGACAAGGAAAATACCAAAAGGCATTGAAGCTTTGTGACGAATATTTAGACAGCACTATCGCTGAAACCCTGATTTTATTGAAAATAGATCTCCTTGTTGAATATTACAATAACAATAATTTTGTAGGATTGATAAATGAATACAAAATCAAGTTAACTCATTTTTTAGAAGAAGGCCAAGAGATAGAGCTTTTGAAAATCTACAATACTCTTGACAATTATCTTGAACTCAAAACCCAAAACTTGGCAAATGAAGGCATCGTAAAATCTTATCTTGCTGGTGGATTGTTGATTGATAATCTGGAAACCATTTTGGTCTTGAATGAAATGGTCAAGGACAATTATGAAAGCATAAAGAATGATGATGAGTTCATTGAAAACAAGGTGCCTCAAGAGTTAAAGAACTTTGTGGAAAACGTTTCTAAAACATCCTATCAATACCTTGAACTCATTCTAGAAAATCCTAGAGAGCAAATAGCAAGTTCCAATTTCAATCTCGATGCAATCAAATCTAAATTGAGACAATTCCTTGAACCTAAAAAAGAAGATGGCGAATTGGATTCAACTGAAGATAGAATTGATGAATCATTACCTGAAATTAGAAAAGAGGAAGAATATGGAGAAATTTCAAATGAAATATCTGAGATTGAAGAGAAAAGTGTAGTTACTTTAGGAGAAATAATCAACCCTATAGAGAAGGATGATGAGGACATTCTAGAAACAGAGGATAAGACAGAATTTGCTAAAGAATACAGCATTGAGGAAGAAATACAAGGCCTTAAAGAAATCATTTCATATTTGAATGACAAGAATCAGTTCAAGAAAGCTTTGATATATCAAAGACGACTTGTTAAATTAGCAAGAGAGGAAAACATAAAACCACATCGTGAAGCTGATTTGAAGCAAAGAACACTTTCTGACTTTTAATGTGATTGTCAGAAAATACTTTAATCTATTTTTAATGAGTGTAATCATTAATTTTTTACCCTTATTTCCAGCTATTTTTTTAGTATTTTATAAAAAGCATACGCTTTAAAGTGATAAGTTTTAATATTATTAAAAATAAATATTTAATTTTATTATACTGAAAATTAACATAAAGCCAATGTGCTATTAATTTTTTAGTGAATTTTTAAGATTTAAATAATTTTTATGAAGGAGTCTAAATGAGAAGTCTATTATCAGTAAGTGATATTGAAGATGAGGTCACTAGAATCTTAGATATTGCAAGTGACTTCAAAGAAGGTAAAATGGAGGAAAAGCCTCTAAAAGATCAAAAGTTAGCAATGATTTTCCAAAAATCATCTACTAGAACAAGAGTTTCCTTTGAAGTTGGAATGTATGAGTTAGGTGGAACTGCATTGTTCCTTTCCACTAACGATATCCAATTGGGAAGAGGAGAACCTATCAAGGATACTGCAAAAGTACTATCCAGATTCGTTGATGCAATCATGATTAGAGCTATTGAACACGATGATGTCATCGAACTTAGGGATGAAGCAGATGTTCCAATTATTAACGGTTTAACCAATCTTGAACACCCTTGTCAAGCTTTGGCAGACATGTTGACTGTCAAGGAACACAAAGGTGGATTTGATGGAAAATTCGTTTATGTAGGTGATGGAAACAATGTATGCAACTCACTTTTATTGATTTGCGGATGCTTAGGAATGGACATGGCTGTCGCTTGTCCAGATGAATACAAGCCAAATGCAGAAATTGTAGCTAAAGCAGAAGAATATGCAAAAGCAAACAATTCCACAATCACAATCACAAGTGATGTGAAAGCTGCTGTAAGCGGCGCAGATGTTATCTATACTGACGTTTGGGTAAGTATGGGAGATGAAGCTGAAGCTGAAAAAAGAAGAGCTGACTTTAAGGAATATCAAGTAAATCAGGAACTTATCGATTTAGCAGATGATGATGTGATCTTCATGCACTGCTTGCCTGCAATCAGGGGAGAAGAGGTAAGCGCTGAAGTGATTGACGGCCCTCACTCTGTAGTGTATGACCAAGCTGAAAACAGAATGCATGCACAAAAAGGAGTATTGTACTACTTCTTGAAAGAATTGCAAAACCAATAATCAATCTGATTTAGGAATAAAACATCTGATTAGACAATTTGACGACTCCATAATCATTTAAAAAATTTTCAAAAAACAATTTAATTATAGTATTTAGGAAAAGGGTGGAAACATGGACTTTAATGACCCTGCATTAGAACACTTAGTGAACAAAATTACAATTGCACTCCAAGAAAACAATAGGGAAGAGGCAGCAAGATACATGGATATCATCATTGAAGAGTATCCTGAAGTGGCAAACATATTAATGAACTCTATAGAATTCCAAACATTGATGGCTGAAAATGAGGAAATAGCTGAAAACGAATCTCATGCATTAAGTGACGAAGACATCATCAAGCCTGGAAACAGTATGGAAATCGATGAGCAAAGAGTCATTGATGACATGAACGCAATGTTGGATATTGAGCCTACAACTGCTCAGGAATTCATTCAAAAAGGAACTGTCTTGACTATTACCGAGCAATTTGAAGATGCTTTAGACTGTTTCAATAATGCATTGGAATTAGATCCGAATAACCTTTCTGCATTAATTTCAAAAGGAAACACTTACGAACTTATGGAAAATTACGAAGAGGCTTCCAAGGTTTATGACATTGTTATGGATGTGGAAGTAAGTGGAATTTACGATTTAATGAGTAAAGGATACGTCCTTGAAAATCATCAAAGATTTGATGACGCTTTACAAACCTATAATAAGGCTCTCAAATCTGACAAAAACAATTCAAACATTCTATTTTTAAAAGGAAGCTGTTTAATCAAGCTTCAAAAGCATAAGGAAGCTGTTCAAACCTTAGATAAATGCATTGAAAGATACAGCGACAACCCATACGAAACAATTTTCGAATTGGAAAATGCATACCACAACAAAGGTGTTGCATTGCATGCCTTAGAGGAAGATGACGAAGCTCTTGAAGCATTCTCTCTTGCACTTGGAATCAATCCAAACTATCACTACTCCTATTATGAGATTGGAATAATCCAAGAGGACAGGGAGAAATATGAAAGCGCTTTGAAAAACTATGAAAAATTCCTTGAATTCGACAACACTGACTCTGAAGTAGTGGAAGCGAAAGAAAGAGTAGAGAAATTGATATAATATTATCAAATTTTTGGCAAAATTATATTTTAAATATGGGTGGTAATGTGAGTTTTTTGAAAAATAAGCCAAGCCAAATGGAATTATATCCAATAATCACTGCATTATTTTGCGGATGCCTTATAATTTCAAATATTCTTGCTTCAAAAACATTTTCATTATATGATATAATATTGCCATGCGGCGTTGTCATATTCCCACTTGTATATATTGTTGGAGATGTGCTAACTGAAATCTATGGATTTACACTTGCAAAAAGAACCATTTATTTAGGTTTTATAATAAATTTAATAGCTACCATAGCATATCAGATAGCAATATTTTTACCGGGAACAGATCTTGCGACTTCAAATGCATTCAGCATTATTTTGGGAAGCACTCCAAGGATATTGATTGCCAGTTTAATATCATATCTTGTAGGGTCTTACGTAAACGCTTATTTTATGAAAATACTAAAGGAAAAATACACAGATTACTTATTTGCAAGATGTTCAATAAGCACATTGTTCGGTGAAGGATTGGATGCAATAATCTTCATTACAATTGCATTTGCAGGATTAATGCCTAATGAGGTTTTAATTACAATGATAATCTGCCAAGGGGCATTTAAAATAATTTATGAAATCATTGTATATCCAATAACCAGAACTGTAATCAATTGGATAAAATCCTTAGATGATGCACCACTCGCAAAAATAGCTTAAAATCCAACATCATCATAAAAATATAAAAAATATAAATTAAATCTATTTTTGAAAATTAATAAAAAAAGTAGTTGAAGAGCATATCACTCCCAACTATAGGAAAAAATTTTGATCAAACTTTTGCGAGTCGAAGACTTGGAAAAGTTTGGCTACATTAACTCAGGAGCATTAACTCCTAAGATATCCAATGCATTTCTTAAGGTGATTCTAGCCTTTTCAACTAAAATCAATCTTGCACTTTCCACATCAGAACCGATAACTTGTTCTGATTTATAGAATCTGTTAAATGCACCAGCTAAATCTTGGCAGTATTGAGCAATTGGATGAACTCTTTTTATGCTAGCTGAATCTTCAATCAAGCTAGGGAATTTAGCAATCAATTTTACCAATTCTTTCTCATTGTCATCCAATGACCAGTTTTCTTCAGCTTGGAGACTTGCTAAATCAATGCCTTTTTCTTCTTGAGCTTTTCTAAGTAATTTGCAAGCTCTTGCATGAGCGTATTGAATTGAAGCACAACCTCTTTCAAAGCTTAAAGCCTCATCCCATTTGAAAGTGATGTGTTTCTCTGGGGATAATCTTGCAATGTAATATCTGATTGCACCGATACCAATCTCTTCAGCAATCTCATCAATGGTTTCCTCATCGAGATCTGGTCTTCTTGATACAATTTCTTCCTTAGCTCTCTTTACAGCTTCATCCATCAATTCATCAACAGATATGAATACTCCTCTTCTTGTAGACATGGAACCTTCAGGCAAGGTAATGAATTCATAGAAGATGACTTCCATCTTGTCACTGTTAGGTTCAATCTCTTCGAGTATTTCAAGAGCAAGTTCCACTTGCCTTGCAGCTAACTTATGGTCAGAACCGAAGATATCCAATACCTTATCGCATTTCTTGCATTTGTAAATGTGGTATGCAATGTCTCTTGTAGAATATAAACTTGTTCCATCAGCTCTTCTTAAGACAAGATGCTTGTCAATACCATACTCAGTTAAATCCAAGTACAAAACATCCTCTTTTCTTGCATATCCTATTTCATACAATTCATTGGTGATCTTGTCAACGATGCCTGTCCTTACGAATTGACCTTCCCAAACGAATGCATCATGCTTTACATTCATTCTCTTCAAGGTTTCCTTTACCCCATCAAGACAGCTGTTTACAGCATATTCGAACTTTTCGTCAAGTTCAGATGGACCGCCTTCATATTTTCTGATTGTTGCATCTACGCCTTCACCTAAGGACTCATCCTCTTGGAGCATTTGATTGACTTTAAAGTATAATTCACCAACCTTGTGGTCGATTTTTTCAGCTGGCTGATCTTCAAGTTTCAATCCAAGCTCTTCCATACCGAAAACAATCATAGCCAATTGTCTTCCCATATCGTTTACATAGTATTGGGTATCCACTTCTCTACCTGCAGTGGTTAAAAGTCTTCTGAGTGAGTCCCCTAAAACAGAGTTTCTGATGTGGCCAATATGCAATGGCCCATTAGGGTTAGCTGAAGTGTGTTCCAAAATGATCTTTTCATCAACTTTTGGAAGTGCACCGTAATCATCATCTACAGAATCCAACAATTGCTTTGCAAAGATATCGTGATTGATGAAGAAGTTAACATAAGGGCCGGTAGCTTCCACTTTTGCAAATATTTCAGGAAGTTCTATTTTTTCTATAACTTCAGGAGCAATTAAATTTGGAGCCTTTCTTAAATGTTTAGCCAATTGGAATGAAACTGTACTGGCTAAATCACCTAACTCTGGATTAGGTGGAAACTCCAATTTAATTTCATCTTCAAAATCACAGTCAAATTGATCAACTGCTTTTTTTAAAGCTTCTTGAGCTTCAGATTTTATTTTAAAGTACATATAAACACCGATAAATATAAGTTTTCAATTAATTGAAAATGGATTCCATTAAAACCTTATAAAATAACTTTCAAGATAGACAAAAACTAAATCCATTTTCTATAAAAAATTATTATTAAAATAATAAAAATAACGATTAATTAAAATTGATTTAAGATATGAAACTATTATTTAAATTGCCATATACCCAATATAATTAATCATGAAATATTAAAGTCCTCTTATCCATATGGAGAGGTATCCTATTTTAGGAATAATTACAGGTTGACCATTAAAAGTTAAAACCCTAGAGGTAATTTGACCTTCAGTTACCCAATAAGGATCGGCAACATCATTATTATCCCCTTTTATCTTAAAGACTGTAGTGCCATTTATTTGGCCTTTTTCAATCACTCTGTGAATAACAGGTCCCTCATGCCAAGCTGCATTGTAGACTACAATGTCTCCAACTTCAACTTCAGCAGGATTGAACTCCTGCAATCCGAGTAAGTTTGCTTTTTCAAGCACTACAATATCTCCCCTATACATAACAGGTTCCATACTGCCGGATACAACCACATTCAAGTGTTGTGCAGCAATAAGAACAAAAATGATAAGGACAATATAAACTGCTATTTCTTTTAAATTTATATCCAAAATAACACCTTTTCATATTTTAATTATTAAGATAATTATAAAAATTAAAAATTTCCTTTTCAATCGAAAAATTTTTAATACTATTATAATATGAATAGTATATAATCTAAAATATTTAAATTTAATTAAAAATAGAGATAAATAAAAATAGTTATTAAAAAATAACTATTGAAAAATAAAAAAATAGAAAAAATTATTTACGTAATTTAAGCACGATATTTCTCTTTTCTGCAATATCATTTAAAAGACCTTTCATTGAATCTGATTTATCGGATAAATCCATACCTTCAGTCAATTCATCTGATTGATTTAATACAACATTTAAATCATCCACTTCAAGCAAATTAACTGCAAGGCAGAAAAAACACATCCCTATGGCCAATATCATACTCTTTCAATAGCTTATTGAGAATTGCATTCTTTTCAATTTGCTCTTTATGATAGTTTTCAATCCCTATCCTTTTTGCTTTCTCCATATCCTTTTTCTGATTCAAATGAGAAATAAGAGAGTCATGCAAATCAACCCCATCATACTTTCGACAAGGGTACTCTTCACATTCAAAACAGTAATCCAAGTTTCCATGCTCGATGCTACAGGGAGCAAATTCACATATCTTGTAACAGGAACTGCCTTCACGACAACCTGTACATCCCCCACGAATGAACATAGGACATAAGCTACAATTGAGACCACATAGTGAAAATAAAATGTCATCTCTTAAGAATCTTTTCTCAGCCATACATAAAACTCCCTTAATTTCTTAGATTTCACAAATAAGAAACTTTATTTAATTAATTCAAATCATTATTGGAACAATTCCTTAGCATTATCCATTATTTCAACAATACCCACATTGAATGGGCATCTTTCTTCGCAGTTTCCACAGGCAATGCAATCAGAAGCATTGTAGGCTAAATCATTATAATGAGCCTTGATGGATTGTGGAACTTCATCATGATGCCTTGCAAGGTCATAGAACTTGTTCACCATTGCGATATTGATGTTTTCAGTGCATGGTGCACAGTGGCCGCAATAAGTGCATTGGCCTTCATAAGAGTTTTTAGGTGCATTCACGAGAACTGAGGCATAATCCTTTCCCTTATGACTTGCAGTTTCATATGCAATTGCATCTTCCATTTCCTTGACATCATTTGCACCAACCATTATTGATGCAACTGCAGGCCGGCTAAGACAATAATCAATACATTGTATAGGTGTGAGCGCTACACCAAATGGAGAATCCTCATCTCTAAGCAATCTGCCTCCAGCATATCCTTTCATAACTACAAGAGGAATGTCCTTTTCCTTACAAACTTGATATAATTCCGCTCTTTCAGGTGCAAGACCCTCCAATTCCTTGTTTTTATAGGTATCATCCTCAATGTAAACAGCTATGTCATTAATGGATGCCAACATGTCAAATGCAGGATTTATGCTGAACATGATGAGCTCTATATCCTCAACTTCAGTAGCTAAAAGCGCAACGGTAGGGCTGTGGGTGCTTATTCCAATATGTTTTATTACACCGTCTTCCTTTTGCTGTCTCACATACTTGATGAATTCACCGTTCATTATGTTCTCAAAATCCTCTACCTCATCAACATAATGAATCATACCGAAATCAAGGTAATCTATTTGAAAACGTTCCATAAAGTCTTCAAACGCTGGAATGACCTTATCCATTTCACGTGTACGAACATATTGGCCATCTTGCCAAGTGGAACCGAAATGGCCTTGGATGATCCAATCTTTCCTTGTGTCCTTAATGGCTATCCCAATATTGGTCCTTACATTAGGTTCACTCATCCAACAGTCAAGGAAGTTTACGCCTTCGCTGTGACAATAATCGATCAATTCCCTTGATTCCTCCAATGTTTTGCCTTGAAGCCATTCAGCACCAAAACCTATTTCACTTACCTTAAGCCCTGTTTTTCCTAATTTTCTATATTTCATTGATTAACCCCTTAATGCATTTTTAAAGTATGAAATATTTCATTATTAACTCCATTTACTTTTCTATAATATACGAATAAATTAAAATTTTATAAAAAAAATAAAGAGAAAATAAAAAGAAAAAAGCTATCTTAAAATAGCTCCTTCATCTGCAGAGGAGACTGAACGTCTGTAGATGTTTAACCATCCTTTGACCTTTTTCTCAGGTAAATCTGCATTTGCAATTCTTTCCTTGATTTCCTCATCAGACAATTCAACATTCAAGTTACCGTTTGTGATGTCTATTTCAATTATGTCTCCATCCTTCAATGCTGCAATTGGTCCACCACTCATCGCTTCAGGAGATACGTGACCTATGCAAGGACCTCTGGTCCCTCCAGAGAAACGACCGTCTGTAATGAGACCTACATTCTTGATGCCCATTCCCATGATAGCGGAAGTTGGGTTAAGCATTTCTCTCATTCCAGGACCTCCTTTTGGACCTTCACATCTGATTACAAGAATGTCTCCTTCCTTAAGCTCATGATTGAAAATAGCTTCAACTGCATCTTCTTCACTATTATAGACTTTAGCAGGTCCTTTTAGTTGCATCATGTCTTCAGGTACAGCAGCAGATTTTACAATTGAACCATTTGGAGCGAGATTTCCTTTAAGTACAGTAAGTCCCCCAGCTTCGTGAATAGGATCATCAAGTGTGTGAATGACACCATTTCCAGTGACTTTTGCATCTTTCAAGTTTTCTTTTAAGGTTTTTCCAGTACAGGTCATGACTGAAGTGTCTAATTTAGACTCTATTGTTTTCAATACTGCAGGAATTCCTCCATCAGCATGCAAATCTGCCATGGTATCTTCACCTGCAGGGGATAAGAGGGCAATATGAGCAACCTTATCACTGATTTCATCAAATAAGTCCAAGTCTGCATGAACTCCTTTCTCTTCAAGTTCATATGCAATAGCTGGAATATGCAATGCTGTGTTACTTGATCCACCAAGAGCCATATCCATTGCAATAGCGTTTTCAAATGCCGCTTGGGTCATGATGTCAGATGGCTTTAAGCCTTCTTTTACCATTTCCACAATTCTTTTACCGCTAGCTACAGCCAATTCCTTTTTCTTATCACTTAATGCAAGAGCTGTAGCGCAAGTAGGCAAGCTCATACCAAGAGTTTCAGTGATACATGCCATAGTGTTTGCAGTGAATAATCCAGAACAGCTTCCAGCTCCAGGACATGCGCAACATTCCAATTCATATAGTTCCTCTTCAGTAATCTTTCCAGAGGACAATTCACCAACCGCCTCAAATACAGTGATCAAATCTGCATTCTTATCATTATATTTTCCTGGTTCCATTGGTCCGCCAGTTACAAAGATGGATGGAACATCAAGCCTTGCAGCAGCCATTAACATACCCGGAACAACCTTATCACAGCTTGGTATCATTACAAGACCGTCAAAGCAATGCCCCATGGCCATGCTCTCTACAGTGTTTACAACAATTTCACGAGAAGCGAGTGAATATTTCATACCGTCGTGGTTCATTGCAATACCGTCACAGATAGCCATGGTATCGAATTCAAATGGAATTCCTCCAGCTGCTCTAATACCTTCCTTTACATATTCCACTAATTCCCTTAAGTGAATATGACCAGGTACAATGTCTGTATAACTGTTTGCAATACCAATGAATGGTTTTTCAAAATCATCATCCTTCAATCCACAAGCACGTAAAAGAGATCTGTGCGGTGCTCTTTGGACTCCTGCCTTTACTTTATCACTGTTCATAATTATCATCCGTTAAAAAATTGTAAATTAGTTAAAATAATTTTTTAAATTTAAAATCAATGATTTAAAGATTTTACTAATTATTTATTAGTAATTAATCTTTATTAAATTTAATTTAAAATAGTTTAAAAATAGTAATTAAAAAGAGTTGAGATAAAAGATAAGAATAAATCTTGAAAAAAAGAAAAAATTGATTAAATCTAATCTGATTTAATCATGGTTAAAACCATTTTATATGGTTCGTTAACTGCTTGCAAGGCATGTGGGACATTTGCAGGCATGATTAGGAATTCACCTTTCTTGACTGTGTGAGGTTCTCCAGCCAATGTGATTTCCGCTTCACCATCGATTATTTGAACCATAGCATCAAAAGGAGCGCTATGTTCACTTAATCCTTGTCCTTTGTCAAATGCAAATACAGTTACAGTACCAAGTTCCTTTTTGATAATTTCCATGCTCACAACAGAGCCTTCCTGATATTCAATCAAGCTTTCCATTTCGATTGGTTTTCCTTTTAAATCCATAGTTTTATCTCCTTTTAATTTAACTAATCAGATATTTGTTTTTCAAAAAATAAAAAATATGGGAAAATTATCCCATTATTTTCTTTATATCCTCTTTTGGAGTAGATATTGGAGTCAAGTTGAAGTTTTCAACTAAAACATTCAATATGTCCTCATTAGCCCAAGCAGGAAGAACCGGTCCAATGAACATATCGGTTTTTCCAAGGTATAACAAGGTCCAAAGGATAGCGGCTGCCTTTTGTTCCATCCAACTTAATACAATGGTAAGAGGCAATTCATTCAATTCCATTTCAAATAATTCACATAATGCTACAGCAAGATCAATAGCTACGATAGCATCATTACATTGGCCTAAATCCAATAGTCTTGGAATTCCTTCAATGTCTCCTAAGTCAAGATCGTTGAATCTGAACTTGTTACAAGCTAGGGTTAATACAATTGTATCTTCTGGCAATTCCTGTACGAATTCTCTGTAATAGCTCATTCTTGGGTTTGGAGTGTCACATCCAGCAACAAGGAAGAATCTTTTTATTTTACCTGAAAGCACTAATTCCTTGATTTGAGGTGCTAAGGATAAAATAGTGCTTAAACCGAAACCAGTAGTTACAGTAGTGAGCTCTTCAGCTCCCAATCCGCCTAATTCAATAGCTTTGTCGATTAAAGGCTTGAAGTCATAATCTTCAATAACCTGTGCACCAGGGATTTTTACGATATCCATAGTGAACAATCTTTCAGCATACTCAGGTTTTGGCAAAAGCACACAGTTGGTAGTACCTAAGATTGCTGCATTGTACTGGGAGAATATTTTCTTTTGATCAATCCAAGCTCCACCGATTTGACCTGCTAAAGATTCATACTTATTCAACTCTGGGTAACCATGTGCAGGCAACATTTCACTGTGAGTGTAAACCTTTACATCGGTTCCTTCAGTTTGTTTTAATAACTCTTCTAAAGCCTTTAAGTCGTGACCGGTTACAATGATTGCTGGCCCTTCCTGTGCACCGACTTTTACTTCAGTTGGAACTGGTTCACCAAAGTTTTTGATGTGAGCTTCCTTAAGCATCTTCATGACCTTAAAGTTAGCTTCACCAGCATCAAGTCCTAACTGAACCAAATCAGCAACATCAAAGTTTACGTTTGTTAATGTTGAGTATAATCCTTTGGTTAAAAATTCATCTACAGAGTCATCATGGACTCCTAGTTCATTGCAGTGGTAGTTGTAGGCAGATATACCTTTCATTGCAAAGATTAAATTGTCTTGAAGTCTTGCAACAGTACCATTTTTACCGCATACCCCTGCATTTGTACATGCACTGCCTCTTGCAGTTTGGGAACATTGATAACAAAACATGTTGAAATCACTCATATAACACACATCCTTTTTCTAATTCTTTATAAAATTTATCCATTTTAGATAACAATTTTACATCTCTCAAAGACTAGAAAATAGAAATTTAATTAACAACATAGTTTTATTAAAATCAATAAATAGGCCTAAATAAGAATTTTAATATCAAGCTTTTCAATAGCTTAAATAGTTGCTTAAAGAGCTTGAACTATATAAGAAATTTTTTCTATTTTTATTCTTATGTAATTAAAGATATTTTTTATAGACTTATAAAGATTTTGTAACTAGCGTAGGGTAAAAAGTAACAAAATATATAGTAAAACAAAACAATAGATTAATATTAGATAGGGGCATTATTAGATAGAGTATTATTAGGACAATTAGATAGGAGAGAATCATATGGAATCAATTATAGAATCTTTAGAGAAATTTGGCCTTACAAGATATGAGGCAGCAGCATACATAGGAATGACTAATATAATCTCAGGGAAAGCTGAAGAAATAGCTAAGGCATCTGAAATACCTCGATCAAAGATTTACAATACACTAAAGGAATTGGATAAAAAAGGATTCATAACAATAACCCATACAAGGCCTCTAAAATACCAAGTGGTTCCTCCAAGTGAAATATTCAAAATGAAAAAAGAGGAATTGATCAAGGAACTTGAATTATCACAAGAGAAATTAGATGAAATCTACAATGACAACATATCCGAAATACAGGCTCCTGTTTGGATAATCAAAACCAGCGAGAACATTATCAATAAAGAGATTGAAGTCATAAAAAGGGCTAGAAAATCCATCAACATGAGAATAGGGTTCCTCCTTGAAGGAGAAGGGGAAGCACTTATAAAAGCATTCAAAGAGCTTCCAAGAGGTGTTCCAATAAAGATCCTTGCAACTCCAGAATGTTACATCGATGGTGAAAAGCTGGAAATCATCAAGATGTTTGAAGATGCCAAATTGGATAATTTGGAAATTATAGAAACAGACATCAAATTTGTAAAAATAGTTATTAGAGATGGAAAAGAGCTTTTCCGTACCATAGTAAAATTTACAGGAGAAGAGAAATCCATTCTCCCGGAGACATCTGTAGGTGTGCAAAACAGATATGAAGACATTTGTAAAAACTTTGATGAAAGATTTTTAACTCAATTTGAAAAGAAGAAAACTAAAATGAATAAAAAAAGAGAAAAAAGATAAATGAAAGATTTTATAATATACAAAACAAATTAGTTATAGGATAAATAAGATTATGGAGACCAAACATGGTAAATAACGACAAAAGTAACATGACAATCATTGGAGGTGCAGCGGTTTAGGGAAGTGGTTTGCGGAACACTTGAAAAATGACTTCAACATACGCATAACAAGTCGTGATGAAAACACTGGAAAACCAGTTGCAGATGAAATAGGGGTTGAATATAGCGACAACAACATTGAAGCAATAAATGATGCAGACATCATTGTCTTCAGTGTTCCAATAGAATATATGGCGGATACCATAAAGGAAGTTGCTCCGCATGCACCTGAAGGATCACTCCTAATGGATGTGACAAGCGTAAAGACAGACCCTGCAGAAGCTTTGGAAAAATATGCGCCGGAGAATGCAGAGATATTGCCATGCCATCCTATGTTTGGTCCAAGAGTCCCTACACTCAAAAGGCAAATCATCATATTGACTCCTATCGAAAACAGATCCCCTACATGGTTGCCTCGTGTAAAGGACTATTTGGATAAAACCGAGTGTGAAGTCGTAACCACAACACCGAATGAACATGACAAGTATATGAGCATCGTCCAAGGATTGACTCATTTTTCATACATTAGCCTCGCTTCAACAATAAGGAAGCTGAATATCAACGTCAAGGAATCCAGAAACTTTTCAAGTCCTGTTTATACAATTATGCGGGATATGGTCAGTCGTGTGGTTTATCAAAATCCTTACCTTTACTATTCAATTCAAAAAAATAATCTTGAAACATCAAATGCAAGGGAAGCATTGATAAAGGAAAGCATATACCTATCAAATTGATTGGGGAAGGAAAAGAGGACACTTTGTCAAATCCATAGTTGAATCAGCAAAGCATTTGGATGATCATGAAGATGCTTTGGCTCGCTCAGACAAGGCAATAAGCATGTTGACCCAGAAATCAAATGTCTTGGCAAAATCCATAGGTAAGGAAGTTGGATTAAAGCACCAGCACTCTGAAAACGTGCATATGGGAATAGTGAAGGAAGACGGTTCAAAGAATGTGATACTTGAAACTGAAAACAATGATGAAATTTGCTTTAAGCTTTCTAACGTAGACATAATGTCTGAAAATGAGGTCTTTGAATGGAAAAAGAATAACATTAAACTGGAACACTTTGATTTGTCAGTGCTGTTTCCTTCAAACTGTAATGAGAAATACTTAATTGAAATGTCTAAAAGCATTGACCCTGTCATTGATGTGAAAATAGTGGATGTTTATAATGGTGAACAGATTGATGATTCTCAAACAAGCTATACATTCCATTACACCGTATTCGATAGGCAAGAAAAAGATTATGTTGAAGAATTCATTGAAGGAATTGGCGGAACAATAAGAAAATAATTTAATTAAAATTGAAATGAAAATATTTAAGAAAAAATAGAAATAGAATAATTAAAGTTAATTAAATGATAGAATAGCTATAGACTTATTTTAAATATCCGTCAACTATAGCGCAAATGTTGTCATCTACGTTTAAAATAGCTGTTCTATACTCATCTGTTCTTTTTGCAAACTCATCATAATTGTCCATGACTTCAAAAATCTTTTCATCCAAGTCCTCAAGGTCGCATTCTACAGTTGCCCCTTTGAAGATTGAAACCATGTCATGGTATCTGCCCCATTTTACTCTTTTTAATATTACAACAGGCAAATTGCACACCATAGCCTCATGAAGCATCAATCCGTCATTGGTTAAGACTGCAAGGTCAGCAAGACACAATAGGTCATTTACCCAATCAATAAAGCCAACATTAATCATTTTGCTTTCATCAATATAGTTAAGGACAGAGTCTTCTAAAGGATCACCACATAAAACAAGATTGTACTTATCAGAGTATTTTGAGAATTGATTGATTGCTTGAGCGGTCTTTTCAAATAATGAAGAACCAGATGAAAACACTATTGTTGGCTTGTTTTCGTCGAACTCAATTGCATCAGGATTTTTCTCTTTAGCCTCTTTAGAGTGTTCCTTAATCTTTTCCAACGCCTTGTTCTTATCTCCATGGGTAATGTTGTCATTAACTGGGGAGAAAGACTTTACCATATTGTCTGGAATGTCTTCAACTAAAAATAAATTGTTTTCAGGAAGTATGATTGGAGTTCCAATATGACTGCATACTTTAGTGTCAAGTGGAGTAATCAAAAGGCTTACAGTAGGAATTCCTGCTAATTTCGCACCAAGAGCACCGACAATAGCTCCTCCTCCAAGAATGCCTAATTCCAAATCGAATTTCTTGGATTTCAAAAGCTTCCTTGTTTGAAGAACACCTCTAATAGCACGAATACCTGCTTTAATTGTGGTCATGATTGTTGCAGAGTGACCTCCAGCCTGTGGTATGATAACCTTATTCCATCCTATATTATTCTTTTTGAATAATAATCCTGGAGCGGACTCATCCAAAGCGATTTCACAATCATATCCTCTTTTTTCAAGTGCATTGTAAACATTCAATGCTGTACCGGCATCTCCACCTATACCTCTTCCTGTTACAATGATCAATATCCTTTTCTTATCCACAAAGATTCCTCTCATATGCAAATAAAAATAAATACAAAGAAAATTTGATGATTTCAAATAATCCTAAATTTGCACAAATATAGATTTGAACTAATCATAAATCTGTACTATTAAATTTATATTCATAATATTTTATATACTTTAAGAAAAATTAATCCTATTAAGAAAGTTTTTTAGAAAAATTATTTAAAAATAAAAAATAAATTAAGATTAGCCAATATTTTTATAAAATGAAAAGGAATTGAAAATGAAAAATTGGAAAATTATTGGATTGATATTGATTGTCTTGCTTGCTGTTGTTGCAGTAAGCGGTTGCATTGGAGATGATTCAGACTCTGATTCTTCTGCACTTGCTTTAGATGACATTAATATCTCCGAAGATGGAACTTATGACTCTAAGGAAGAGGTTGCAGCCTATATAAGTACATATCACAAGCTTCCTTCCAATTACATTACCAAAAGAGAGGCAAAGGCTCTTGGATGGCATGGTGGAAGCGTTGAAAAATATGCTCCTGGAAAATGCATTGGAGGGGACATCTTTACAAACCGTCAATCAATCTTGCCTATAACCCATGAGTATAGGGAATGTGATATTGATACATTAGGCGCATCTAGCAGAGGGCCTAAAAGAATAGTTTATTCAACTGATGACTTTGAAGTTTACTATACTGGAGACCATTATGCAAGCTTTGAACATTTAACATAAGCTTGTAATCTGCATATGCAAATTACTTAGAATGATACTATGACAAATAAACTATTGGAAAATAGAAGACTTAGAAGAAAACTGAAAAAGATGATAGATAACATGAATGAAATAGTCTTGTATGGGGAAGAAATGAAAGAGAATCCTCATGAATACATTAAGGAAAAACTGGATTTCCCAAATTTTTATGGTGAAAATCTTGATGCATTATACGATTGTCTTTGTGAATTGCCTAATAAAATTATCATTATAAAGGACAGTTCAGTTCTTGATGAAGATCTAATAGCTACTTTTAAGGATGCATCAGTTGAAAATCCTGATTTGAAATTAATTTTAGATTAATGCTTATTAATCTAAATTCTTTTTTTTATTTTTAATTAAATATCGTTAATTCAAGATTAAATTTTAGATTCATAATTACTTTATTTGAAATCACAATTATTATCATGATTATTATCCGATTATTACTAATAATTAAATAATATAAAAAATAAAGTTATAATATTATTGTGTATATAATATTTATCAATAAATTATTTTTAAAACAAAAACTGGTGAAAATATGAGAGTTTTACTTATTCACTCTGATTATATAAAATATCAAGTAAAAAACAAAACTCCAGTAGCTGAAGAAATCGAAGAAGCTCAAAAAAATGGGGCTTTTGATGAAGCTTTGGTTGTTTTCTCATCCATTGAAAAAGAGGACGAGGAAAACCCAAGCGCTATTGTCAAGAATTTAGTTGCTGAAGTTATTAAAACCAATGAAGAAGTCAATGCAGAAAAAATCGTCTTGTACCCATATGCTCACCTTTCTTCATCCCTTGGTGCACCTAAAGTAGCTGTGCAAATATTGGAAGATGCTGAGGAAGCACTTAAAGCAGAGGGATTGGATGTATTTAGAGTACCATTCGGTTGGTATAAGGCATTTGAAATTTCTTGTAAAGGACACCCATTATCCGAACTTTCAAGAACCATCACTGCAGATGTCGAAGAAGAGGAAGAAAAGGAAGAGAAAAAACCATCCACCTGGTTAATATTCAAAGATGGTGAAACCTTTGACCCTAAGGAATACAACTATGAAAGCAAGGATTTGGAAAAGCTTGTTGCATACGAACTAGGGGAAGGTGCTTCTGATGAAGGGGAACCTCCACATGTAAAGATCATGAGAGAAAAGGAATTATGTGACTATGAGCTTGCATCCGACATTGGAAACCTTAAATGGTATCCAAAAGGTAGATTAGTCCGTGACTTGCTTGCAGATTACGTTTACAACTTTGTAGTTGACTTAGGTGCAATGCCTATCGAAACTCCAATCTTCTATGACCTTGCAAATGATGCAATCAGGGAACATGCAGCAAAATTCGGTGAAAGACAATACAAAACCGCAACCAAAAAAGACTTAATGCTTAGATTTGCATGCTGTTTCGGTGCATTCAGAGTTCTTGGCGGATCTTTCCTCACTTGGAAAAACTTGCCTGCAAAGGTTTACGAATTATCCACTTACAGTTTCAGATTCGAGAAAAGAGGAGAAGTTGTAGGTCTTAAGAGACTCAGAGCATTCACCATGCCAGATATGCACAGTTTCTGTGCTGACATGCCTCAAGCACTTGAAGAGTTTGATGCTCAAGTTGACATGTGTGTGCAAACCGGTGTAGACCTTGACGTTAACTACGAAGCAATCTTCAGAGCAACCAAAGACTTCTACGATGAACACAAGGACTGGATGGAAGCAACCGCTAAAAGAATCGGCAAACCATTATTACTCGAAATCTTGCCTGAAAGAAAACACTACTGGTCCTGTAAAATCGACTTTGCAGCTATTGACTACTTAGGAAGACCTATCGAAAACCCTACTGTGCAAATAGATGTGGAAAGTGGTAGAAGATTCAACATCGAGTATGTTGACGAAAACGAAGATGCTCAAAACCCTATCATCTTACACTGTTCACCTACAGGTAGTGTAGAAAGAGTTATCTGCAGCTTACTTGAAAACACTGCAAAAGAAGATGGAAAAGCTCCAATGTTACCAATTTGGTTAAGCCCATCTCAAGTAAGAATCTTGCCAATCGGTGAAAAGCATTTAGACTATGCTAACGAATTGGCTGACAAGATTGCAGCTGAAAACATTCGTGTAGATGTTGACAACAGTGACGACAGAGTAGGTAAGAAAATCAGAAACGCTTCTAAGGAATGGATCCCTTACATCGTTGTAATCGGGGACAAGGAAATTGAAACCGACAATTACAATGTAACTGTAAGAAAGACTGGTGAGAAAGTTGACATGACTGCAGATGAACTTATCGCATCAGTTAAGGAAGAAACTAAAAGAATGCCATTTAGAAGACTTCCTTTACCAAGAAACGTTGCTGAAAGAATTAATTTCAAATAAGTTGATTAAATCAACTTATAATTTCTTTTTTTTAACAGTTTTTCATTTGTTCGTATTATTTTTAACTAATTTTTTAATTTATTTTTAGATTAATTTTAAATTTTTTTAGATAGGCTTAGATAAATTTTTTAGAATTGATTTTTAAAATTATTTTTTAATTTTTCTTACTCATTTTCAAAATATAATTACTTAACTATATATTGTATTAAAATCATAAATTATATTGTATAAATACTTACTATATTATGAAAGTAATATTTGTAATATTTAAACTAAATAAATTCAAAAAATGACTTAAAAATGATTTAAATTAAAATCATAATTATAAAATTATTCTTAAAATTGGAGGATATGAAATGTTTATAGGAGAAGCTCTTATCGGAGACGGAGACGAATTAGCACACGTTGATTTACTTATTGGTGAAAAAGATGGCCCTGTAGGAAACGCTTTTGCTAATGGATTAAGCCAATTATCTGTTGGACACACCCCATTGCTCAGTGTAATCAGACCTAACTTAATTACCAAACCAGCCACCATCATTATTCCTAAAGTAACTGTTGGTGACTTAGATGATGCAAGCAAAATCTTTGGACCAGCTCAAACTGCTGTAGGTAGAGCTGTAGCTGATTGTGTAGAAGAAGGAATCATTCCTAAAGACAAAGCTGAAGATTGGGTAATTAATGCAAGCGTATTCATCAGCCCAGCTGCACAAGATTACAGAAAAATCTACCAATACAACTATGCAGCAACCAAACTTGCAATCAAAAGAGCATTGAAAGGTTACCCAGACATTGACAAAGTATTATACGAAAAAGATCGTGGAACCCACGCTATTATGGGATTCAAAGCAATCAAACTTTACGAACCACCTTACTTGCAAGTTGCTCTTGACCTTGACAATGAAGAGGCAATGGCAAGAATCATTAAGCAACTCCCTAACAGAGAAAGAATCCTCCTTGAAGCAGGAACTCCTCTCGTTAAAAAATTCGGTGTTGGAATTGTTGGAAAAATCAGAGAATTGGCACCAAGTGCATTCATTATTGCTGACTTAAAAACCTTGGACGTAGGAAGAGTGGAAGTTAAGATGGCTGCAGATGAAACTGCTGATGCAGTTGCTATTTCCGGTCTCGGTACCATTGAATCCATTGAAAAAGCAATCCACGAAACTCAAAAGCAAGGTATTTACTCTATCCTCGATATGATGAATGTAGATAACTTCACTGACAAAATCAAACAACTCAACCCAGAGTTCATGCCAGACATTGTTCTCTTACACAGAAATGTTGACCTTGAAAGTAAACTTAGAGCAGAAGGTAAAAACCTTGATGACGTAAGTGCATGGGGTAACATTAAGGAAATTAAAGAACTTACTGGAGGTCTTGCTGCTGTTGCTGGAGGAATCACTCCTGAAAAAGCAGAAGAAGCATTTGAAAAAGGTGCAGATATCATCATCGCAGGTAGATACATCATTGGTTCTGGTGACCCAAGAAGAGCTGCAGAAGATTTCTTAGCTCATATGCCTGTAGATCCAAACCACATGAGAGTGGTAATGGAAGACGATGAGCAAATTTAAGCAGCGTCAATTGATTAAAATTATTATGCATTAGCTAATTAGATTAATTCTAATTAGCTATTTTTTTTAAATAATTTTTTAATATTCAACACAATTTAAATCATTTTAAGTGAAATTAATAGGTGAAACAATGGCATTTTGCAATTCTTGCGGCAGACCGATGGGAAGGAATGACTATGGAACCAATGAAGACGGAAGTCCAAATATGGATTACTGTAAAGACTGTTTCCAAAATGGAGAGTTCACTGAACCTGACATTACCGTAAATGAAATGATTATTAGACATGCAAAAAGAATGATGAAAAGGAATCCTGATTTGCGTGAAGAGGAAGCAACCGGATTGCTCTGTAATTTCCTTCCAAACTTGAAAAGATGGAATCCTAATCCTGATGACGAAATTGATGAGGAAGAGGAACAGGTCATGGGTTACAGAGGTAACGCAAGAGACATGTTCTAATTAAAAAAAGATTTTTATAATTTATAGAAGTTTTCATTAAAGTTTTGACTTCTATAATTTTACTATTTTTATTAAAAACTTTAAAAAGTGGAAAAAATAGTTATTACTGCTAATTTTGAAATATTAAATTTTAAAAAAGACTTTTAAGAATATTTTATAAAAAACAGACACTTATTGTATTCTTAAAATGAAGTTTTTGAATTTATCCAAGAAATTTTTATAGTGAATGACCTTAACTTTCTCATTGTATAAATTCTCTTGAGATCTTTCGTATTTTTTAAGTAATGAAATGTATTCCTTTTGCAATTCAACATAATCATCAAAGGAATATGAATTTGAACTGGAAGTGAACTGTTCATTGCTTATGAATTCAGAATCAAGCATAGGTTCATCATTTTGTGAATTCAATTTTTCATTCAATAGATCCAAGTCATCAGTTAAGTCTGAAATGATGAAGTTCTTATCTTCCAATTGTTTTCTTAAGCGGGAAATGGTGTTTTGGTTTTCTTCAAGCTGCTCTTTCAAGCCAGAGCAATCCTCTTTTAAAACAAGCAATTTTTTCCTGGATTCTTCCAATTCCTCTTCTTTTATAGCTAACTTTTCAGAAATAGCTTTCAATTCAGAAAAGGCAGCCTGTAAATCTTCATCAGCAACAGCGAATTTTTTGGTTAATTCTGTTTTATCTTGCACTAACATGGTATTATGCAATTCTAAAGCAGATAACATTTCATCAATCTCATTGAGTTCTTCTGCTTGAGCTGAAGAGATGATAAAGACTTCTTCCTTATCTTCAAAGATATTGTCAGATTTAGATACAGTGACCTGAACCTGTTCTGTCTTATAGGTCTTTTTAGTACCATCCTTCAATGTCCTATTGTAAGACCTAAAATATTTTTTAACAATACCTTTTACTAAATCCATAAAAACACCATTTTAGAATATAATCATTAATAAATAATCCAATAAAATTTAGAACATTATTTTTTATGACAAAAATTAGTCAATAAAATAACATTATAATCTTAATATATGATTTATATTATATAAGTTTTATAATTTTTTTTAAAATTTTTAAAAAAAAACTTTTAATGGAAGTTGATAAAAATAGTAGTGAAGATGTGAAAATTGAAAAATTTTCGATTATAAGTGAGGGAAGATAATGAAAATTGTTGGAATTTGTGGAAGTCCAAGGGAAGGTGCCAGCGAATACTTATTGAATAGGGCATTGAATGAACTGGAAAAGGAAGACTCATTTGAAACCACATTCATATCTGTAAAAGACAAAAGCATTTCTCCTTGCACCCACTGCAATGAATGCGCGGAAACTAAGGGAAAATGCTCAATATCTGATGATATGGATGAGATCTATAAAGCTCTTAAGGAGGCAGATGGAATAATAATGGCAAGTCCAATCCATTTCGGAAGTGTCTCTGCACAATTGAAGGCCGTGATTGACAGATGCCAAGCAATGATTATGGAAGACTTGGACATTTTCAAAAACAAGGTGGGCATTTCAATAGTTGTAGGTGGAGACAGGTCTGGAGGTCAGGAATTGGCAATTCAGCAAATAAACACATTCTACCTTTTGAATAAAATAATTCCATTAAGCGGAGGATCCTTTGGCGCTAATTTAGGTGCATGCCTATGGTCCCAGGATGATGGTGCAGAAGGTGTAAAGGAAGACGAATACGGGCTTAAAACATTGGACATGACTATAAGCCATTTTAAAGAGTTCCTGTTAGAGTTTAAATCATGATGAGGATTTATTGAAAAAGTATTCCTTATTTAACAAAAGTATAAATAAAAATTTATATAGGAATATCTAATTATATTATATAGTATAATTGCTATTAATTTTATTAAGTATTTTATTTTTATAAAATTTGATATTTTTATCTTTTCTTAAAGAATATGGTGTGAATATGGGAGAAGCGACTGGAAGTTCTAAAGTAGCAAAAGGAAGCGCTATTATCTTAATAGGAAATGTTATCTTCCGTGTAGGAGGATACCTTTACCGTTTTCTTATGGCATCACTCTTAGGACCGGCAGCATATGGTATACTTGGACTTACAACTCCATTTCAAGGAATATTCCAGGTCTTGTCTGCAGCAGGGCTTCCACCAGCAATAGCTAAATACGTATCTGAATACAATGCTCTTGATGAAGAGGATTTGGCTCGCCAAACTGTTTTTACAGCACTGAAGATAATGGTCTTTTTAGGATTCTTCTTTGGTCTGATTATGGTATTTGTAGCTGCACCTATAATTACAAACTATTATCATAAGCCAGAGGCATTATTGCCGCTCCAGGCTGTTGGTTTAATCACTCCTTTCAGTGTAATAGTTGGTGCATTTAGAGGTGCTTTCCAAGGTGTGTACAAAATGGAATACATCCTTTACACACGTGCAATTGAACAGATATTCATGATCCTATTTGCAACAGCACTTGTAATTTTAGGATTATCCACCTTTGGTGCAGTATTAGGTTCCGTACTCGGTTTTGCAGCATCTGCAGTATCTGCAGTCTATATCTTTAAAAAGTATATGGGAAAATACATCCCTCCTGCAAATCCTGACTTTAAGTTCACCTTCAGACAGGAATTGGGCCTTGCAAAAAGACTGCTTTTCTTTTCAATTCCGGTTACAGTCACTGCACTTGCTGAAATGGGTATTTACAGTATCTGTACCTTGATTATGGGAGGATTCCTAGCTGCATCTGCAATCGGTTACTTTACAGCAGCAGATCCTATTTCAAGACTTCCTTTAATCGTTTCAAGCTCACTTGCAACTACAATATTGCCTGCGGCATCTGAAGCATATGCCCTTAAGGATCAAAACCTTCTTGAAAAGTATGTGAATGCATCCTACAAATACGGAATGTTCTTTGTAATTCCAATGTGTGTTGGAATAGCTATCTTTGCAAAGGAAATCATGGGGCTTGTATACTTCACCAATTCCGCTTACATGAATGGTGCAATGTCTCTTGCAATTCTTGTTTTAGGTATGACATTCTATTCAATCTATACAATTTCAGGAAGTATTGTTCAAGGTATTGGAAATCCAAGAATTCCAATGTATCTTTTGATATTTGGCTGTATCATAACTTTAGGACTCGGATGGTACTTGATTCCAACTTATGGAATTGAAGGTGGAGCGCTAGCTACCACAATAGCTTCATTCATAATGATGATACCTATGTTCCTGCTTCAATTCAGATTAACAAAAACCCATGCCCCTTATTCATTCTTAACTAAAGTTACAATAGCTTCATTGATTATGGCATTGCCTGCATTTGTGCTTCCGAACAATAGCTATGGATTGATTGCAGGATTGATAATCTGTCCAATCATCTACATGATTGCAATTGTAGCACTTAGAACATTATCTCACGATGATGTAGCAGGATTTAGAAGATTCACCAGAAAGCTAGGTCCGTTAAGCAAATATGCAAATAAGTTATTGGATACCATAGATAAATACAGTTCCTAGATAATCCATAAACTTCATCTTTACTTTTTTATTAACTCTCTCTTTACTTTTTT
>NZ_JAEDCO010000015.1 GCF_016294135.1 Methanobrevibacter ruminantium | reverse complement strand
AATCAATACTTGCGGACAGAATAAAGCTCATCTCTATAGAACACATGATTATAATCCAATTCACAGTCAAGATTAGATAATTTATATGGCATATCCCCTCTTTGATAAATCAACAGATCCGTAGCGCTGAAATCACTTAACTCATAAATGACATGATCAATAACCATTTGTTCCTCTCCAGTAAAGTTAAACAATGGAATCTGTCTTAGGTAATATCTTTTGATTAGGTAATAATAGTAGACCTCTTGCCTATAATACAGATTATGAGACCTTATCAGCTGATTCATATTCTCATTGAAATGTTTGGGAATTACCCCAATTCTTGATTTAAGATAAATCTCATTGGTTAATGATTCGCCATACAATTCATAATAATTGAAGTCAATGAAATAGAGCAAAACTGAAATTACCGTTTTTCCAAGGTTTTCCTTATGTGTGCAACGTGATATAATGTATAGTATAATTTTTATGTACTTTTCTTTTTTAAAATCCAATTTAAACACCAATCATTAATTCAATAATCAAATAAACCAAATAAAATGATTCAAATTTAATATTGTAAATTAAAAAAGAGTAACCATATGAACACTAGAATATTAGTTTCAACTTGCTATTAAAAGAAAAGAAAGAGCACGTGAAAATTAATGAAAAACAATTGAAAATATTTATATAATGTAAAATTAAAAGGTACCTATAGAAAAATAATTTAAAGGTACCTTTAAAAAAAATTATGGAAATAAAATTATGGATTTTAAAAAAACACTAAAAACTATAGGAAAGCTTCTTAGCCCTTTAAAAAAGAGCATAATTCCACTTATTCTTATTGTTGCATTCCTACTCATTGATGTTTACTGTAACCTTACCCTACCTAAATACACTGCAGACATTGTAGATATCGGTATACAGAACACAGACTTCAATTACATAATAAGCGTAGGAACAATGATGATGGCTATGGTCTTGATAGGGGTTTTAGCTACAATAGGACTTTCATACTTCTCAAGCAAAGTGTCAGCAGCTTATGGAAGGGATTTAAGAAAAATAAGCTATGAGAATATATTGAAATTTTCAAACTTTGAATTGAACAAGATATCAAGAGCATCACTCATTACACGTAATACAAACGATGTATATCAAATACAAATCTTTTTAGGACTGTTCTTTACAACAATACTCTTTTCACCAATATTAGGTATAGGGAGCATACTTAAGGCAATGGAACTTGGAACCAACCTTTTATGGATCATTGCAGTGACATTTGCTGCAGCAATCATACCTTTTGTCATAATATTCATCAGAACCGTTCCATACTTCAAGGTAATGCAGGAATTGACTGATAAGATCAACCAGACATCAAGGGAAATATTGATGGGAATACCTGTAATCAAGGCATTCGTAAGACAGGACTATGAAGAGGAAAGATTCAGAAAGACCAATGAAGACTTCAAAGCAGTGAACTTGAATGTATTCAGAATACTCTTAGTGTTATTGCCTGCAATGACTTTACTCTTGAACCTAATGATAGTTCTCATCTTATACTTCGGAGCATACGATGCAATCCAAGGTGAAATATTAACTGGAACAATCATAGCATTCATCCAATACGCTACTCAAATCGTTATGGCATTTTTAATGATGGGTGGATTCCTTGTCATGATTCCAAGGATTTTGGTATCAGGAAGACGTGTAGCTGAAGTGATAAATACAGAAATAACAATCAGCGATGGCCCAATCAATACCATAAATGACAATCCCGTAATTGAATTTAAAGATGTGACCTACAGTTATCCTGGAAGTGAAAAGGAAACCTTGAAAGACATCAATTTCAAATTGGAAAAGGGAAAAACCACTGCAATAATTGGTGGAACTGGAAGCGGTAAATCAACAATCCTAAATCTTATTCCTCGTCTTCAGGATGTGACTGGCGGTGAAATTCTAGTCAATGGCAAGAATATCAAGGATTATAAATTAACAACCTTGAGAGAAAGAATCTCTTATGCTCCTCAAAAGGCAATCCTTTTTGAAGGAACAATACGGTCAAATATGCTTATCGGAAAAGAGGATGCAAGTGATGAAGAGATAGAAAAAGCATTGAAAATGGCAGAAGTTGACTTTATAGAAAGCTTGGATGATGGAGTTTCACAAGGGGCATCCAATTACTCTGGAGGGCAAAAGCAACGTCTTCAACTTGCAAGATCAATATTGGCTAAACGTGACTTCTACTTATTTGACGACTGTTTCTCAGCACTTGACATGAATACTGAAGCAAAAGTGAAAGAGAACTTGAAAAGCCTAAAGGAAAATTCCTCAATGCTCATTGTTTCACAAAGGATTTCAACAATCATGGATGCAGATGAGATCATTGTTCTTGATGAAGGTGAGATAATAGATAAGGGAAGCCATGATTACCTTAATGAAAACTGCAATATCTATAGAGAAATCGTATCCTCACAAATAGATCGTTCAAAAGACTTATTGTATGATAATGAGGAATCCTCTAATTATGTTCTAGATACAAGTTACCTTAAGAAAACAGCAGGAGGCAAATGATATGGCAAGAAAACCACGAAGAGCACCTCCTGAAAAACCGGCAAACGCTAAGCAGTCAATAAAGAACATATTCTCTCTCTTGACAGGATATAAATTGAAGCTAAGCTTGACAGTTATCTGTGGAATCATATCAACAGTGTTTTCAGTGATAAGCCCTCTTTTAATCGGATTTGCTACAACTGCAATATTTGATGGAATAAACTCCGGAAATATGAATTTGAATCATATAATCAATCTGCTCATTGCAATCGTGATTCTATACATCATAAGTGCAGTTTTCTCATATCTTCAAAGTTATCTCCTCTTGGACATAACAACTGACATCAGCTATAATCTTAGAAAGGACTTGATTGAAAAGATCACTCACTTGTCAATGGGTGATTTGGACATAAATACAAGAGGAGACATCTTATCAAGAATCACAAACGATGTAGACTCTCTCCAAACAGGAATTGTCCAAACATTCAACCAATTGTTGACAGGAGTCATTACAATTATAGGGGTTACAGTGATGATGCTTTCCATTAATCTATGGCTAACCCTCACTACAATCATATTGGTCCCAATCGCTTTCCTGATTATAACCTACATAACCAAATACTCACAGGATTACTATCTAAAGCAGCTAAGGTATAGGGGAAACCTGAATGGGCAAATTGAGGAATCATTTACAGGACATGAAATCATTCGATCATTCAATCAGGAAAAGGAATCCATGAGAATCTTTGAAGAGGAAAATGAGAATTGGTATGAACAGGAATGGAAATCCAAGTTCTTTTCAAGTCTATCAGGTCCTTTTGTACATTTCATTTCCAATCTGCAATATGTGATCATATCAGTTCTTGGAGCGGTTCTCGTACTCCAGAAAGCAATAAGCGTTGGAGACATTTTGGCATTTATCCAATACTCCAAAAACTTCACAACACCTATTGAACAGATTACAAGAATAATGAACATGATACAGACTGCAATGGCAGCAAGTGAAAGAATATTCGAGTTCCTTGAAATAAGGATTGAAGAAAACCCTTCAAAAGAGAAAATCAAGGAAATCAATGATGAGATAAGCTTTGAAAATGTCAACTTCGGTTACAGCGAAGATGAGCCAGTAATCAAGGACCTTTCATTCAAAGTCAAGAAGGGGGAGAAAATAGCTATTGTAGGAGAAACTGGAGCAGGAAAGACCACAATAGTGAAACTGCTCATGAGATTCTATGACCTGAATAGCGGTGAGATAAAGATTGATGGCGTGAACATCAATAATTACGACAAGCATAGCGTAAGATCTCTTGTAGGAATGGTGCTTCAAGACACTTGGCTATTCAATGACACAATATACAACAATATATGTTATGGTAAATTGGATGCCACTGAAGAAGAAGTCATAAACGCTTCAAAAGAGGCTCATGCAGACCATTTCATAAGGCAAATCCCTGAAGGATACGAAAGTGAGCTTAACGAAGATGCGGACAATATCTCCCATGGTCAAAAGCAACTCCTGACAATTGCAAGAACCATTCTCTCAAACAAGCAAATACTGATTTTAGATGAAGCAACATCCTCAGTTGATACAAGAACGGAAAAAATCATCCAAGAAGCTATGGATAAGCTGATGAAAGAGAGAACAAGCTTAATCATTGCTCACAGATTGTCAACTGTCAGAAATGCAGACAAGATAATTGTAATTGAAGATGGACATATCATAGAGCAAGGTTCACATGAAGAGCTATTGGAGCAAAAAGGATATTACTACAATACCTTGAATGCACAAAGAAAGGAGAATATCATATGAATGGGGAAAATAATTCAGATAAAGATTTGAAAGGCCATATCAATCATTTTAATCCTAATCAAGTGAATAATCAATTATTGTTCCATAAATTCATTATGATAAATGAAATTCTGGATAAGAGAAATAAAAAGCAAAATCCCGAAATGAAAAGCATTACTAAGGGACAAGGCAGGTTAATTGGTTTTTTAAAAAGGAAAGATGGATTTTCCACTAAGGAATTGGCCGAAATATTGAATATAAGTGTCACTTCCCTTAATGAAACATTAAATAAGCTAGAACAGCAAAATTTCATCAGAAAAGTTCCATCCCCTAAAGACAAAAGGGTCTTGCTTGTTGAATTGACAGAAGAAGGAAGAGCAATTGAATTCAAAAATCATGAGGACATTGACATCTTTGACACTTTAAGTGAAGAGGAAAAGGAAAATCTGAATGAATATTTGAATCGTTTAACCATAGCGCTTCATAATAAATTCAAGGATGAAAACCCTGAAAAGTATGAAAAGATAATTAAACACAGAAAGGAAATCTTTGAAAAATACTTTAAGGAATATAAGCCTCATGAAGAATGGGCAGGATTGTCTAATTGTGATAAAAAATAGCCTTGCCTAATCTGAAAAATAAATAAAAAAGAATAAAAAAAGAATTAATAAAACTTACTTTTTAGAATTTCCTAATTCGTGAGTCTTATTTACAATAAGTTCAAATAAATTGTCTGTTTTAAGTTCAATTGGTTCATGAGGATTTACTATAAAGCTTAATGCCTGTTGAGTAATATCCTCTAAATCAGTTGTCCTATACATCAAACCATTATCCACATAAAACTGGTCTACAGATAATGTGTCTCCAGGATAACATGAAATGACAGGAGTCTGTAGAATAGCCGCTTCCCTATTCATTGTTCCACCTGCACCAATTACAAGATCACATGCCTTAATTATGCTTGAAGTGTCAACAGGTGGCTTAAGGATTGTTACATTCTTGATTCCTTCAAAAATCTCTGCTTGCTCTTTAAATCTAGGAAGAATAAGAATATTAGCATATTCCTTTAGGACATCTACAACTGGAGATAAAACAGATTTTCTGCAATCAGTATTCAAATAAGAAGCAAGAGACGGTTCAGGTCTCATTAAGATAGTCTTTTGAAGTGGCAAGTCTAATCCCAAATCATCAAAGACATTCTCATTAAACTTAAAATTGTTAAAGTGCATAAGCTCGGAAGTTCCGTTATACTTGATGATATCATTTGGATTTGCACCATACTGCATTAATTTCCATTCATCGATAATGCTTGGAACTATAATCTTGCTGCATAATGGAAGAGTCAACTTATTTGCAGCCATTGCATGCTCATTATCCAGAACAAAAAGACTTGGAATTGCAAGACCAAATGCTACCCTTGGAAGTTCAATGGAATGCTTTGACAATGCCACATCAAAGTTTTCACCGGAAACAAGGTCTGCCAAGTCCACAACACGCTGTGCACTTTCCTTAAGCTTTTCTTCCAATGTGACCCCATGCTTACCTACAGATACAAAATCAATATCATACATATCCATTAATTTATGAATGTCACCGAATTTACGTGCAGTGACTAAAACATCCTCTCCCTCATTTTCAAAATACTTAATGACATCTTTAAAAAATCTTACATGAGGAGCATTTGATATATCAATCCATATTTTCATGAAATCACCTTTTATAAATATTATTTTAGTAATACTTAATAAATTTTAGTAATAATTAAATAAAAAACAGCGAAAAATAATGAAAATAAATTAAAAGAATAAAAAAGATGGTTAAAAACAACCATTGAAAAGGTTTTTGGTCAAGGTTTTTGACCGAAGGTCAAAAAACTTGGATTTAATGATGATGGTCATGATCATGACTGTGCTCATGGTCGTGGTCATGATGATGGTGATGTTCAGCTTCGTGAGATTTAGCATCTTTAATAGCTTCAATCACTTCATCTAATCCTTTACCTTCTTTTAAGCTGGTTGTAATGACTTTTACATCAGGATTAAGTTTCTTAGCATCAGCAACCATTTTATCAGTGCTTGCACCAACAGCATCAGCTAAATCAATCTTATTGATGATAATCAAGTTAGAGTCTTTGAAAATGTAAGGGTGTTTTTCTACAGTGTCATCACCTTCAGTAACACTGACAACAACAATTCTCATATGAGAACCTAATTGGAAGTCAACAGGACAGATTAAATTACCTACATTTTCAATGAAAAGATAATCGATATCATCAAGAGGAAGGTCACCTAAACCATGGCCCACCAAATGGGCATCCAAGTGACATTCTGTACCAGTGTTCAACCCGACAACAGGTGCATTGTGGGATTTGATTCTGTCAGCATCAAAATCACTTATGATATCTCCTGCAAGTACACCGACTTTCTCATCAAGATTATCAATTAAGTCTTCAATAAGAGCTGTTTTACCAGATCCAATAGCTCCTACGAAGTCTATACAAAATATATCGTGGTCTTCCAATAAATGTAAATTCTTATGTGCTAATCTGTCATTAGCATCCATAATATTCTTTGCTATCTCTACATCTGCAATCTTATGCATATGATTCACCTTCAAAACATGTAATTTTATAATAAGTTTAATAATTTTAAAAATTTGGACAATATTTTTAGTATTTTATTAAAAAAGTATTGAAATTATCAAAAGAAATATTAAGTATTCCAATAGAATTTTCTATTGTGAATTTTTAACTAATTTTAATGGAGGGGTAAAGAAGAATTTAACTAATTTTCATCATCCTCTTTTTCAATACTAATGCTTCTAACGGTAATGTCTTTACCATTTATGACTTGAACCCTATGACTTTCACATTCAGGACATAAAATCATAGGTGCATAGTGGTCACTATCATCAACATTACCTATACCTTCAAAGCCACAATTGTGACATTTAATTTCAACATCAACAGTTTTAATGATCATCTCGGCATTTTTAGTTAATTCTTCACCTTCACACATAACACCGAGCATAAACTTCAATTGTTCTGGATTTAACATAGCCAACTTTCCAATTTCAATAACCATTTCAGTAACTTCAATTGCATCATTAGCCCGTGCAGTTTCTAAAACTGTGTTGAAAATCCCTTGAGCCATAGCAAATTCGTGCATTCAATATCTCCAAATATAAATTAATTAAATTATAATATAATATTTTAATTAATATAATATAAAACTATTGTTGATTAATCAAACAATTATTATTTAACTAATTCGTAAGTAATACTTTTTAAAAAAAAAAAAAATTAAATGAATAAAAAAGAGAGTTAATTGAAAAAATAGGGAAATTAAAAGAGAATAAAAGAAAATAAAAAAAGTTATTAAATTTATCTTAAAGCATCAGCAATCAATTTAGCTACAGAGATGCAGCTAACATCTGATTTCAATGTGTCTGTACTTGACAAGTCACGAGCTCCTGCAGCCATGATCTTTAAAACAGCATCATTTACAAGCACTGGGTGAACACAACAGACATCTACAGATTTTGCACCATGCTCTTTTAGGATACCTATTGCATTTACAATTGTTCCACCGGTAGCAATAATGTCATCAATGATGACTGCTTCTTTTCCAGCTACAGAATCAATGTTAACTTTAGAATCCTTTTTAACCTTATCAAGATCTTCTGTGTCAAAATCACATTGAACATCAACGATTCTGGTTTCAACCTTGTCAGGACCTAATCTGACTTTGCTCATATAGGTACAATTGCAGCCGAGAATTTCAGCTATTTCCTCTGCAAATCCTAAAGCACCTTTATCTGGAGCGATGATTATAGGGTTTTCCACCTTGTCAGCAATGTATTCTGCAATTGGTGCCATAGCAGAAAGGTTTGCAGTTGGAATGTTGAAGAAGTCTCTGACACTGTCTTCATGCAAGTTGATTGAAATGAATTCATCTGCACCGGATTCTTCAATCAAGTTGGATACCAATTGAGCGGAAATGGCTTCCCCATCTTTAAATCTTAATTCCTGTCTACCATAACCCAAATATGGGACAACCACTTTAATATGCTCTGCACCTAAGTCTTTAAGAGTTCTAAGTATAAATAACAATTCAATTAAATTTTCATCTTGAGGAAAACCGGTTGATTGAATAACTGTAACATTCTTTTCAACTTCCCCTTTAATCCTAACATACCTTTCTCCATCTGGGAATTTTTTAGTTTCAAGAGGACATAAGGTTTCTCCTAATTCCTTAGCAACGTTTGCTGCCAATTTTTGTGATGCTGAACCACCAATTATCAAAATAATCACCAAAATTATTGTAGTTAATCATAAAATTTTATTAATTAATCCAATTAATAATATACTAATATCTTTATAAATGTTTATAATTAAATATTACTATTTTAAAAAAATCAGAACATCAATAGTTAATATTTTTATAAAAATCCATTAGAAAAACAAAAAGTGTAAAATTAAACTGAAAATTAAAAAAGTTTTAAAAAAAATAGCAAAAATAAAACAAAGAATTAAAAATAGTGAAAAGTTAAAAAAAGTAAAATAAAAAAGGCAAAATAAAAATCAGAAAAAAAAAAAGATTTTTGAAATAAAAAAAGTAAAAAAAAGTAAAAAAGAGTAAAAAAAGTAAAAAAATAGAAAAATTATTTTTTATCTGCTTACAGCTTCATTGCTGTCTCTTCTAATGGATACAGTATGAGCCAATACTAAGGATCCCAAGAACATGAATGTCAGTAAAGCCATACCGTTTACAGTCCTGTTGAATAAGAAAAGACCAATGATTGCTTGGGAAACAAAACCGGTAAGGGAACCAATTAAAAGAACCTCTTTACCAAGGTATTTCCTATTTTTACTTTCTCTTTTATGCCTGTATTCCCTTAAAATCATTAATCCAACGATAATGGTTCCTAAAACTATTAAGAGCAATATCAAGAATGTGAGATATCCAAAGTCATAAGCATAACCAAAAATACCTGGAAGCATATAATCGATTGTATCCTTTCTGGTTACCAATAGACCAAAGAAGAGAGGGAACGGTAAACCAAACATTAATATGAATTGCATTGGCAAACTGATATAACCATCAGCAAATCCGGAACTATTTGACCAGTAAGAGGATGCAGGGTCATGCCCAATTAACCAAGTATTTTCAACTACTAATTTTAAACTGGATAATGAATTTGCTGCAAGTCTTGAAATCCTAAGCACAGGAGAGAAAACTTCCATACCACTGATTCTTGCAACTATCTCTAATATTCCAAAAGCAACTAATGCTGCTCCAAAGAACATTCCGATTCTTCTCAATGTAAGAATGGATTTTTGTCTAAAGGATTTTGAAATAATAGTGTATCCTATGAATAAACCAACAAACCATAATAATAAGAAAGATCTATGCATTGCTCCTCCAAAGATAGTAATTGCTGCAAGAAGCATATAAACTATCCTTTTCAGCCGCGCTACATTAACCCCCGACTCTTCCATCACCTTCAGCGAAGCTAATGCAGTTATAATAGCTAAAAGAGCAATTGGGCCGAATGGGTGAGTAAATTCATGCTGACCAAATGACAATATCAGAAATGCTAAATCCGCTCCGAATAAAATTGCAAATCCTCCAGATAAGAATAGGGATAGGAAAGTAACTACACTTAATGAAAAAGGAACTAGATTTAGAACAAATATCATGGTAGCAAGTAAAATCAAACCTACTTCGACTATAAGTTGAAAATGATTTTGAGCTATCAATAACATGAAATCACACAATGAATAATTTTAATTTTTTAAGTTTTTAATTTGTAAACTGAATAATAAATAATCTTTAAAATATCTAAAATAACTTTTAAGATTATATATACATCATTATTTTTATTTAATTAAGTATTTAAATATTAGTAAAATTAGAAAAAATTATTAAAAATTAGGGAAAATAGAGAAATTATTAAAAAAAAGAAAGAATTATTAAAAAATAGAAAGAATTATTAAAAAATAGAAAAAATTATTAAAAAATAGAAAAAATAAAAAAAGAAAGAGAAAAGTTTGTTTTGAAAAAGGATTCAAAACTATTAAATTAACATGATTTTAATATTACCTAACAAGATATCTGGAATAATCGGTAATGGGTTTACATGTGTAATACTTATAGCAACAGCATCCCCACGAGAGTTTCCTTCGACCCAGTCATGTTGACGGATAGTATCTAAAATATTGTCTCCAAAAATGTGTGCAGCTGCCTGATCGTTAATGATCACTAAAACATGAGGGCTTACACCATAAGTATATTCCATAATCTCTTTAGCATCTTGATAAGGATTATCAGTCATATAAATGTTATGAAGGGTATGACCATTTGCATTATGTGAACTTCCAGGATAAATCCAAGTAAAACCTCCATTTATACTCCATAAAGCAGCCATATCTACTCCGGGAATTCCTCCTTCAGTATCGTCTTGAGCTAAAATCAAAATACCAGAAAATGCAGTTATCGCTAAAAACAAAACAACGACAACAGCAATGATACCTACAGCTTTTTTTAATGTAGTTGCCATTTTATCACCACCATAATTCATCAAATTGAAAACGTCAATTGATAAAAATGAATTTCTTATAATTTTGCTATTATATTTGCTATAAGATGTTTTTACATCTAATTATTATTATAACACATTTTTAATATATAAACTTTTTGCATATAGAACAATAAAAATAAGTGAAAATAGCAATTATAAGAAGAAATCATTAAAATAAAGAAAATTAAAGTTAAAAAATAATAAAAGAGATAAAAAAAGAATAAAAAAATTAGAAAAATTAAGAGATTAATTATGACTTGGATTAGACAAAGCCATAGAGTCAGCAGATACTTTACTGGTTACAGCACCACTGATTTCTCTCATTTTCTTAATTAACCTTTCCTTTTTGCTACCATTGATTAAGATATTTTCTAAAACATCCTCAATGGTTTCAATAGGAATGATTTCAATCATGTCTTCATACTTTTTCTCAAGCATTACGTCATCCATATTGGATTTAGGAAGTAAAACTTTCTTAATACCTGCTTCTGCTGCTGCTTCAATCTTAGCAGTAGCTCCACCAATAGGCATTACATCTCCACGAACACTTAAGGAACCTGTGAGTGCGACAGATTGGTCAATAGGAATTCCTTCAACAGCAGAGATTACAGCTGCAGTTATTGAAACACTTGCACTGTCCCCTTCAACTCCATCATAACTTTGAAGGAATTGAACGTGAATATCGTGGTTGGAAATGTCAACTTGAGTGTATTTCTTAATGATTGCACTTACATTTTGAACTGAATCCAATGCAATTTCTCCAAGCTTACCAGTTACAATGATTTTACCTTCATTCTTACTGTTTGCAGGAGCCATTTCAGCAGCGATTGGCATGACAATACCGCTCCTATCACCCATAACAGCCAAACCATTAACCATACCGATTTTTCCACCTGATGAATGGAATACACTGTATTCTTTTCTTTGTACGATGGACCTGTCAACAATTTGCTGTTCTAAGGTTCTTGCAAACCTTTTTGCGGTTACAACATGCTCCGCAGTTACTAAATCTGCACCTTCTTCAATGGCTACATCTCCAGAGGAACGTACTAAACCACCTAACTCCCTTAATCTAAGAGTCAATGCGTTTTTTCTGCCTGCTCTACGTTTAGCTTCCAAAATGATTTCATCAAGCGCATCAGTAGCAAAGTGTGGAATTCTTCCATCATTTTTGACTTCCTGAGCTACGAATTGGACAAGCTTTCTTCTGTTTTCTTCAGTATCTTCCATATAATCTTTCATGAATACTTCATAACCGTATCCTCTGATTCTTGAACGCATTGCAATGTGCATACCTTCGAGAACTTGAATGTTACCTGAAGCTACAAGAACAAAATCACAAGGAACCGCTTGAGAACGAACCATTGCACCACTGCTGTTTTCACTTTGACCAGTGATTGCATATTTTTTCTCTTGCATTGCAGATAAAAGCTCTTGTTGAGTTTTCATGCTCATTGTACCAATTTCGTCAATGTATAAAACCCCTTTGTGTGCCTTATGGATCATACCGCTTTCAACACGCTCGTGTGCAGGAGTTCCAAGACCCCCAGATTGGTAAGGGTCGTGCCTTACATCACCAAGCAATGCACCTGCATGAGCTCCAGTAGCATCCATGAATGGAGCAAATCTTTTATCTCCATTGTTCACTAACAATTTGGGTGCACTATTGGAAACTCTAGGCTTGATTTGCATTGAAATGAATATAACAAGAAGTGCAGCAATAATAGCTTCAAATATTCTTTGATACATCAATCCAAGAACGAAAATGGCTGCAGTGACGAACATGGTAATCATCATCTTTTTCTCATCACCGCTTTTGGCATTAGCCTTGTTTGCCTTAACTATCTTTTTACCTTGACCTGCTGGCACGGTTCTAATCAATGGATAATTGCTGTCTTCCGGATTTGGATAAATCAAAACATCCTGAAGCACTTCAGGAGGCAATAATTCAGCCATACCTTTAGCTAACATTGACTTACCTACACCAGGGTCTCCTATAAGAAGAACATTTCTTCTTTGTTTCGCTGCCTTTTTAATAGTCTCAACAGACTCTTCATGACCAATAACCTGATCAATAAGCAAAGGAGGCACTTCTATATCAGCAGTGTTTGAAATTGAATCATAATCAAGCATAGGTTTGATTCTGCGATTTCCTTCATCATCTTCAACAAATTCGACTTCAAGGGAATCCTTATTTTCTACCTTGGTTTCTGCAATTTCTTCAACTGCATCAGCATCAGCAACTTTATCAGTTTCTTCAGCTTCATCAATTATATTGTCTTCTACAGGGGAGTCTACGATTTCTTCTTTAGACTCTAACTCTTCCACTTCTGTAGCCATTACTTTATCTTCTTCCATATGAAACCTCCTAAATATTTTGATTTTACTTAATTTCTAGTTAATATGACACCATTGTTTTTTAAATAAAGCTTTAAATTTATAAATTACCTCAATATTTCATTATATTAATATATATTAAACTACATGCTTAATAACTTTATGATTTTAGTTATATAAAAAGGTTTGTATTTTAGTAACTTTTATTAACTAAAATAAGCGAACATGAAAATCAAAATTAGAACCTCAAGATAAACAAATCAAATAAAATTTATATTTTATAAAAAACAAATGAAACTAATATACAAGAATTTGGGTAAGATTATGACAAAATGTTTAATGATTCAAGGAACTGCTTCCAATGCAGGAAAGAGTTTAATCGTTGCAGCGCTTTGTAGGATATATACAAAAAGAGGATATAAGGTTGCACCGTTCAAATCACAGAATATGTCCTTAAACTCATACACTACAAAGGAAAACAAGGAAATTGCCATTGCACAGGTATTGCAGGCAAAAGCTGCAAACATAGAGCCTACAGTAGACATGAACCCTATTTTATTAAAGCCTAAGGGCGAATCATGTTCACAGGTAATCATTCAAGGTGAAGCAGTTGGAAACAAGGACTTCTTTAGAAAGTATGACAAGACAAAAGCTACCCAAAAGGACATTGACAAGAATCTAATGGATGATGAAGATTATAGGATCATGGCAAAAGAAGCTGTAATAGACTCATTAAACAACTTAAAGAAAGATTATGACATAATCATTATGGAAGGTGCCGGATCTCCTGCTGAAATTAACTTAAGGGAAGGAGACCTTGCAAATATGGGGTCTGCAGAAATAGCTGATGCAAATGTTCTTCTTGTTGGAGACATTGATAAGGGAGGAGTATTTGCATCAATAGCTGGAACATTCCTATTGCTTGATGATGCAGACAGGTCCAGATTCAAAGGAGTTATCATAAACAAATTCAGAGGAAAACAGGAATTGTTATGCTCCGGAATTGAAAGATTGGAAGAAATAATCAAAGTTCCTGTACTTGGAATAGTCCCTTATGCAGAGAACTTGCAGCTTCCTGAAGAAGATTCCGCATCATTAAAGGAACATGACTGGACCAAGGAATTCGAAAGCAATGATGACCATATAATCATTGGAGTCATCAAGCTTCCAAAAATAGCCAATTTTACAGATATAGATCCGTTTGACACAGAGGATGATGTCGAAGTGAGAATGATTGAAGTCCATAACTATCAGGAAAAGATAAAGGATGTTGATGCATTGATCTTACCTGGAACAAGAAACTCAACTGAAGACATCATGGAACTGGAAAAATCTGGATTGGCAAAGAAAATCAGGGAATTGTCAAATGAGTCTAAAATACCGATCATTGGAATCTGCGGAGGATACCAAATATTGGGAAACAAGATTTATGATAAGGACCATAAGGAATCAAAGCTTGATGAAGTTGAAGGATTAGGTCTTTTGGATATCGAAAGCGAGTTCATAAGAGAAGGCAAGATTGTAAAGCAGAGTTTAGCTAAGATTGAAATTGATACTGCTTCTGATAAAAAGGGCATGTTCCATGAAATCTTTTCAAAAATCAATGGTGAAGAGGTTACAGGATATGAATTGCACGAAGGAACTACAAATCTCATAAGTGCAAACCCATTATTTAAGATAGAAAAGGGAATTGGAAACAATGACAATGACCAGTTCGATGGAGCATACAGTGAAAATGTATTTGGAACCTATTTCCATGGAATCTTCAATAACTACAATATAAGAAGAGAATTCCTAAATTATTTGAGAAAAAGGAAAGGGCTTGAAGAAAGAATTGGTGAAGATCCATTCGAAACAAGCGTAGAGAATTCACTTGAAAAATTAGCGAATATCGTAGAAGAAGCTCTTGATATGGATTATATTGATAAATTGATTTTTGATGAATAAAAAAAGATGAAAATCATAAAAATAATAAAACAATAGTTAAAAACTAAAGAATTAAGAAAATAAGATTAGTAAATAAAAAAGTAAGAAAATAAAAAAAGTTAATAAAGTAGAAATCTAGTTGAGATCTCTACCAAAGATGTGAACAGCACAAGTACCACCAGTACCACCAACATTATGAGTCATACCGATTTCAGCACCATCCACTTGACGTTTACCTGCTTCTCCTCTTAATTGCCATACGATTTCAGCAGCTTGAGCAATACCGGTAGCACCAAGAGGGTGTCCTCTTGCTTTTAAACCACCAGATGGGTTAATTGGACAATCACCATCAATATTGGTTTGTCCTTCCTCAAGAACTTTTCCACCTTCACCTTTCTTAGCAAATCCGAGGTCTTCAATTGCAAGCAAACCATTGATTGAGAAACAATCGTGAACTTCAGTAGCATCAATATCCTTTACAGTCACTCCAGCCATATCATATGCTTTTCTGGAAGCTGCAATGGTTGCATCTAAAGTAGTAATGTCTTTTCTGCTATGTAATGCAATGGTTCCAGAAGACTGTGCAGATGCCTTTACATAAATAGGAGTGTCAGTAAATTCCTTAGCTCTTTCTGCTGCACAAATAACAATAGCTGCTGCACCGTCAGAAACAGGTGAACAGTCGAGTAAAGTTAATGGATCTGCAACAGGAGAGGATGCCAATACTTTATCCACACTAATTTCAAATGGGAATTGAGCATTAGGGTTGTTTGAAGCATTCTTATGGTTCACTACAGACATCATAGCCAATTGCTCTCTAGTGGTTCCATATTCATACATATGCCTTTGAGCAATCATAGCATATAATGATGGGAAAGTAGCTCCTTGCTGTGCTTCCCATTCTTGGTCAGAAGCGGTAGCAATAGCTGGAGTTGCATCAACAACATCAGTCATCTTTTCTACACCTGCAGATACCACTACATCATGGTAACCTGAAGCGACAGCCATAATACCTTGTCTAAGTGCGAGTCCTCCTGATGCACAAGCAGCTTCAACTCTTGTACATGGAATTGGGTTCATACCCATACTATCAGAAATAAGTGCTGCTATATGTTCTTGACCTACGAAAAGACCTGCAGACATGTTTCCGACAAACATTGCCTCCAAATCTGCACCGCTAACGTTTGCATCTTCCATAGCTCCAAGACCAGCTTGTGAAATTAATTCTCTGAATGAACTGTCCCATAATTCACCGAATTTTGTTTGGGAAGCTCCGATAATTGCAACATCTCTCATTTTTTCACCTTTATCATAAAATAATTATAATTAATTCCTCTAACTTCAATCCTCTTCCTATGCCATTCTAAGTTTTCCTTTAAATTTAGCATAAACTGCATAGTCAACATAAATCTTTTTAGAGAGGATTTCTTCAGTTGTAGGAGCTAAATTTTTAACTTCTTCAATTCTGTCATTTACAGTTAAGGTAAATCCATCACTACCTGCACCTGAACCATAGGATACAATAAATATTTTATCTCCAGGTTCTGCCTTATCCAAAACATTGGAAAGTGCTAAAGGAACAGCACCAGAGTAGGTGTTTCCTACATTAGGAGTTAAGAGACCGTCTTTATATTGTTCCGGAGTGAATCCTAATTTTTTAGCTGCTCTTAAGTAAAATTTACCGTTAGGTTGATGGAAAATAGCATAATCATAATCCTCTACCTTTGAATCAGTTTTCTCAAGTAATCCTTTTGCTGCACATAATACATGTTTGAAATAAGCTGGATCACCAGTGAATCTTCCTCCGTGACTTGGATAAGGTTGACCTTCCCTTCTGTAAAAGTCAGGAGTGTCAGTAGTAAAGCTGTAAGTAGTTCCAAAGTCAGCAATGGTATTCTTATTACCAATGATATAAGCTGCACCACCAGCAGATGCAGTGTATTCTAAAGCATCTCCAGGAGCTCCTTGAGAGGTATCAGCACCAATAGCTAAACCATATTTTATCATGCCAGAGTCCACTAAACCCATAGTGGCTTGAATTCCAGCAGTTCCTGCCTTACAAGCAAATTCCAAATCTGCTGCAGTCATATCAGGAGTAGCTCCAATTGCTTCTGCAACGATTGTAGCGGTTGGTTTTACTGCATAAGGATGAGATTCTGAACCAACATAAACTGCTCCAATATCTTGAGGATCGATTTGTGCTCTAGCTAATGCATATCTTGCAGCGCTAACTGCAATGGTTGCAGTATCTTCATCAGATGAAGGCACTGATTTTTCATTAACGATTAAACCGTTTGAGATTGAATCAGGGTTATCTCCCCATACCTTTGCGATTTCTTCTACTTTAATTCTATATGAAGGCACATTTGCCCCATATCCAACAATTCCTGCCATTAAATCACAACCATTTTATAATTTAGTCTTAATTGAAATAGCTAATAATTGCTATTAATTTAATTTTAATTTAAATAAATAAATATAATTTTTAATTTCAACAGTAGTTTTATCTTTTATTTTGTTTTTATAATGAAATATAAACTTAAAATGACTAAAAACTTAAAATATTCATTATAAGGTTATATTAATATAATATTATTTTTTAATACATATAAACTTATTTAATAAAATAAGGAAAAAACGGCTAAAAATGAATTATTAATCAATACTAAAGGAAGTTAATAAAAAATCAGTGAACAAGTATAGAAAAAAGTAATATTGCTAAAAAATTTCTAAAAAACTAATAGATCAGAAAAAAAATATTAAAATAATTTTAAAAAAAAACAGATGCAGCTGCCGGGATTCGAACCCGGGTTGTAGGCTTGGAAGGCCCAAGTAATAACCAGACTATACCACAGCTGCAATATAAAAGAAGTGCGGCGTCCGGGATTTGAACCCGGGTCTCTAACGTGGCAGGCTAGAGTCTTAACCAGGCTGGACTAACACCGCAATATACAACATATAAATGTTAGTTAACATAATATATAAATCTTTCTATAATTAAGATTTTCAATATACAATTAACACAAATGGACAGTAATTTAAAATTTGAATAAGGAAAAACCTTAGAAATTTAAAGCAAATGATTAATCAATGGAAGCATTGATTGAATACCTAAAACAAATATAGCAAATCCACCGATAAACTCAATATGTCTGGAATATCTCATAGCGGATTTTGTACCGAAAACACCTATAAACTGCCAAATAACCACTACTAAAATACTTAAACAAGCAACAAGTATAGGATCTGCTCCTTCAATAACACCTTGAGCGGATAAAACCAAGTTTTCGATGTTTCCAAAAATTAATAATCCTAAAAATGGCTTATATTCATTTACAAACTCTTTCATTGAAGACATTCTATCACTAACCTCTAACTGCTTCTAGCATTGATTGGATACCTAAAATAAATATGGCTAATCCACCAATGAATTCAATGTAAATACCATAAGCTTCCAATTGCTGAGTACAAACAGTACCAATTATTAGCCAACAAGTTACGAAAATTAAACTAAAAATCGCTAATTTTAAAGGATTTGCTGCTTTAACTACTCCTTGAGAAGCTAAAATCAAGTTCTCGATATTGCCAAAAATAATTAAGGAAATTAAACCAATTGATAAAGCCATATTCATCTAATCACCATTTACGCCATATGATTAAAATGATTGCTATTTTTTATTAGTTATTATTATAGAACGGATTTAAAAAAATATCAATGAAATAATAATTAATAAGAAATATAACCAAAATTAATCTTTAACATATTTTATTAACATTTAATCATATTTAAAATTTACTTAGAAAAATTAATTGTTCTTAAAAATTAGAATAAAAATATTAAATTGTTTTTAAAAACTAAAAATAAGAAAAAAAGAAATGAAAAGAAAAAATAAAAGCAAATAACTGAATGCATATAGAAAAAATAGAGTTTATTGCTTTCTAGCAATTACGCAAAGCCATCCAGTTACCAATTCCCTATCTACACTATCAGGACCACTTTTTGAGAAACAGATAATATCTGAAAATCCTGCCTCACGCAAATATTCATCAAATTCATCTTCAGAGAATATTTTCATATCCAAAAGATCAATGAGTTCCTTTTGACGCTCATCCTCTTCATCAGGAATTGCCTCATTGCAGATGAACATTATTCCATCATCTTTCAACACTCTTCTGACTTCTTTGCAGTCATTCACAAAGTCTGGCCAGAAATAAACTGTTTCAAATCCAGTTACGATGTCAAAGGTATTATCTTCAAATGGGAGTTCAGAGACAGACCCTTGAATAACCTCACATCTTCCTTCATCGATAGCTTTTTGATTTAACTTTGTGGATTTCTCTACAGCTATTTCAGAATAATCTAGTCCATAAACCTTATTTTCAGTCATTTTAAGGAATCTTTCAACATTGACTCCTCCACCACAACCAATATCTAAAATAACATCATCCTTTAAAATATCCAAATGGCTTACACCCCATTGAGCAAGGCTTTCATGACTTTCATTCATTCTATCCAATAATTTATCTCCCAATTCACCAACAGGTTTTCTAGCATTAATGATTAATTCCTTATCTTCTTCACTTCTAATACTTTTTTCATTATCATCCATTTTATTACTCCTCATCATCATTTTTCAATACTAATTTATCGATATAATCTTATCAATAATAATATTGATTGCATGCTTAATAAATTTTAGTATCTCTTAATGAAATGTTAAAATAATAAAAGGAAAATTAAAGAAGATTACTCATCAAAATAAACTTCTCTAATAAACTCATGAATGCCTATATCAATCAAGGCAAAATCATTGAAAAATCCCAATAGAGCCAATTCATTCAAATCATTTTCCTCAAGATCAATTGGAACCTCAATTTCCCCATCACCCCCAGATTCAGAAGGTTCACAAGAACCATAATCAATGCTGTTTTTAACATACATATCTTCCGTATAATTTTCATAATTACGCTCTTTTTTATTTTCCAAATCTTTTTTATTTTTCAAAGACATTTTATCAAATCCTTTACATATTTTTAAAAATATTCTTGAATAAAGGTTGATTTTTAAAGAATATAAACATAAACAAAGAGCATTTGAAAAGTAATATTAAAAATAAAGAGCAATTAGTTAGTTAAATTAAAAATAAATCATATATAGTTTAATATATTAAAAAATAAGCATAATTATTAGAAATAGTTTAATATATTAAAAAAAGTAAAAAAGTAAAAAAAGTAAAAAAAGAAAAGAATAAACCTTAAAAAAGGTTCATTGTTAAAGATCAAACTCCTACCCAAATAGAAAAGAGTTTTGGTTCAGGTTTTGCAGGCCGTAGGCCTGGAAAAGCTGAGTTACATCATTGGAGGCATGCCGCCAGCCATACTTGGGTCCATAGGCATGTCGCCAGCACTGGTTCCGCTGGAAGCGATTACGTCATCGATTCTTAAAATCATTTCAGCAGCTTCGGAAGCAGATTGAATAGCTTGTTTTTTGACACGTTTAGGTTCTACAACACCTTCTTCTTTCATGTCAGTAACATCACCAGTGAATACGTTTAATCCCATGTAAGCAGATTTTTCGTGAGCAGCTCTTAAGTCTACTAAAGAGTCAATGCTGTCTAAACCAGCGTTTTCAGCTAAGGTTTTAGGAACAATTTCTAAGGATTCTGCAAATGCAGTTACTGCTAATTGTTCTCTTCCGCTAATGGATTGAGCATATTCTTTAAGTTTTTTAGCCATAGCGATTTCAGGAGCTCCTCCACCAGCTACAACTTGACCGTCTTCTACAGTAGCAGCTACTACACCGATTGCGTCATCAACAGCTCTGTCGATTTCGTCAACGATGTGTTTGGTACTTCCTCTGACGAGTAAGGTTACTGCTTTAGGTTCTTGACATTCTTCTACAAAGATCATGTCGTCACCAGAGATTTTCTTTTCGATTACAGAACCTGCGTGACCTAAGTCAGCTTCGGTTAAGTCATCTAAGTTGGATACAACGGTTGCACCGGTTGCTTTAGCTAATTTGTCAATGTCAGATTTTTTAACTCTTCTTACAGCCATGATTCCTGCTTTAGCTAAGTAGTGTTGTGCTAAGTCATCGATACCTTTTTGCGCGAATAATACGTTTGCACCGACATCAGCGATTTTGTTAACCATATCTCTGACCATTTGTTCTTCTTGTTCAATGAATGCTTGCATTTGAGCAGGGTCAGTGATTCTGATTTCAGCATCTACTTCAGTTTCTTTAACTTCTAAAGGAGAGTTGATTAAGACAACTTTTGCGTCTTTTAATTCAGATGGCATACCTGGGTGTACTTTTTCTTTGTCTACGATTACACCTTGGATTAAAGTGGATTCTTCTACTACTGCACCATCTTTTTTCTCGATTTTAATGTGATCAGTGTCAACTTCACCATCGCCAGCCACTTGTTGTACAGCATCTACGATTAAGTTTGCTAAAGGTTCACGAGCTTTTTCGGTTCCTTTACCAGTCATAGCAGTCATAGCTACTTTTACTAACATTTCACGGGAAATGTCTTCAATAGCGATTTCATCTAAGATTTCTTGTGCTTTTTCTGCTGCTTGTCTGTAACCCATAGCAATGATGGTTGGGTGAATGTCCATATCTAATAAGGTTTCGGATTTTTTGAGGAGTTCTCCAGCAATGATTACTGCAGTAGTAGTTCCATCTCCAACTTCGTCTTCTTGGGTTTTTGCAACTTCTACGAGCATTTTTGCTGCAGGGTGTTCAATATCCATTTCTTTTAAGATAGTAACTCCGTCATTGGTTACTACAATATCTCCGAGTCCGTCCACTAACATTTTGTCCATACCTTTTGGACCTAAAGTGGTTCTTACAGTTTCTGCTAATACTTTACCTGCTAAGATGTTGGTTCTTTGTGCATCTCTACCTAACAATCTGTTAGTTCCTTCAGGTAAAATGAAAATAGGTTGACCTTGTGCCATTCTATACACCTCAATTTTTTTTTTAAAAAATAATTTTTTGATAGATTAAATAAATATAAGTTAATTTAAATCATTGATAGATTCAACTAATTTAACAATATTTATTCTATAATAACAATGGGTTTAAAGTAATATATAAAGTTTTTGTTTTTATTATGAATTTTTGGAAAATTATTATTCTAAAGAAAAATAGATAAAAATTAATTAATTGTAAATAAAATTCTAATAATTTTAAAAAAATATGAACAAAATAATATAAATTTAATTTAGTAACAAAAATATATTAAAATTGAAAGTTCCTTTGCAGTTAACACAAGTTCCTTTGAGGTAAACAATTGAAAGAAGCATGAAAAATTAAGCAGGATTCCAAAATATTATTATAATAAGATAAACAAAATTTTAACTAATTATAAAGGACTTGGAGGTGATTTTATAGCAAATAAAGGAATTGAAAATCACAATCCATCTAATGATTATGATGATGAAGAGTTTGATGAAAAATATAAAGAATTGCAAAGTCTAAAAGACGAGATTGAACAGCAAATATCAGAAATGGATGAAAATAGGGCGGTAAAAGTTCAGGAAAAACTTGAAGATGCAAAGAAAAAGAATAAATTCAGTGAAAATATCAATGAAGAGAACATCGATGAAGAAATAAGAAAACTTGAAAAAACCAATAAGAGAATCAGCACTTACCAAAGATTCGTAGATGCATTTGAAAAAGACCTTGACATTGATCCTGGAAGGCTAATGGGACTTACTGATGGGATATTCAGTATAGTAATGACCCTCCTGGTCTTTGGAATGGTCTTGCCGGATAATGAAATACTCAATTACACTGGATTCATAAATTTTTTAGGCTCCATCGGACCAATAGCCGGACTAATCATTGTGAGTTTCATTGTACTGGGTTCATTCTGGATTTACCATCATGAGTTCATGAAAATAAAAAGCTTGAATATGCCATATCTCTGGCTAAATATCTTTTATTTAGCATGCCTATGCTTCATACCTTTTTCAACATCAGTCATTGGAAACTATTCACATTTCTTCTTGGCAGATGTAATATTTGGAGTGAATATACTTTTAGTTATAGTGTTCTTCCTATTCATGTTCCATTATGCACACAAGAGAGGATTCCTTGAAAAATACACAAGCGAAAAGGATAAAAAATATGTGTTTCACACTTTGTATATACTTATGGGTGTCACAATTATCGTAAACATTCTTGACTTCAATGTAAACTCTAACTTCATTTACTTGTTCCTATTGATTCCTATCATTTCAACATTAAGACATATTCAGTACCTAATGAAATGACCAAACAATGAGTAAACAATAGAAAAAAGCATTATAAAAAAGTCAAAAAATAGATTTCATGATAATTTCTAAAATTACATGAAATCAAAAAATAGTGCAAAAATAAGCATATTAAAAAATAAAAGCGAATATATAATAAAAAAATAAAATAAGAAAGATAAATTATTCTTCAGGTAAAGGAAGCTTTTGCCAGAAGAATATATCATTCTCTTTTTTAGCCACTTCCACATATCCTTTTCTTTCTAAACTTTTAAGAATGTTCTTTGTATTTCCAAATGAAAGGTTCTTGAATGCAAGATCATTTAGATAATCCTTTACAGACAATGTATCCATAGCTTCATCTTCAGGAAGCAAATGATAAATTTGTGACTGAATGGAATTCAAGTTCTTCAATTGAGGAGCAGTTAACTTATCATAGACAAACTTGAATTTTTCCAATTCCTCAACTGTTGATTTGTATCCTTCAATTTCCTGTTTTAACTTTTCAACTTCCTCTGAATTATTCTGATTTGAAGCATTGATAGCACCTGCATCACTTGAAGAGGAATCAATTAAATTAGCCAAATTTTCCAATTCCTCATCGCCAACAGCCCTAATCTTAAGCTTATTCTCTTTAGCCAATTCCAATTCTCTCTTGATGTCATTTAGCTCAAGCAATTCCCGATCTTCAACAGATGTCTTGTTAATGACTCCATCCTGAGACTGGTTATCCAAGAAGCTGTCATCAGACAATTCAAAGAATAGGTCTTTCACTTCATTCAACCTTTGGATTTGCAAGTCCTTTTTAGACAATTCATTCTGGACTTTAGCATATTCCTCACGGGAAACAGACTTGTCTTTCAACAATTGGATTTGAACATCCTTCTCACGAATTGTTACATCACGTGAATCAAGTTCCCTTTGCAATGCTACAAGATTATCCTTATTTACCAAATTATTCTTCAAGTCAAGGATTTCCTCATTTTGAGAAGCGATTTGAGCATTGAGTGACTGGATTTCCATATTCTTGTCATCAACAGTGCTTAAAGTATTGGCCAATTTGAGGTTAGCTTCATTTTCCTTATTTTTCGCTTCATCCAATTGACGTTGAACATCTGTTATCTTATTTTCAGCAATCTTCAAATCGTTTGAAATGGCTTGAATTTCATTTTCTTTAGAACTGACATCATTCAATGCCTCTTTCAATTTAAGGTTTGCCTGACCTAATTCTAAAGTTTTAAAGCTGTTGAATTCCTCATCAAAGGATTCCTTCATTTTAGAAAGAGATTCGTTTATTTCAGAAAGTTCATTTACCTTATCGGATAAGTTTCTGATGGTTTCATCCTTTGAATTCAAGAGATCCTTGGACCTGTTCAATACTTCAATATTAGTATTTAAAGAATGAGTTAAGTTTTCAATTTCATAGTTTTTAGTTTTCAAATCAGCCTGATACTTAGCCTTCAAATCATAAATCTCATCGTTTTTTGCCTTGATGTCATTGTCAAACTTATCTAAAAAGTCGCTAAGCTCTAATCCTTTGCTTTTCAAGTCATCTTCAAACTGATTTTTTAAAGAAGAGATTTCATCATCCTTGATTCTTAAATCTTCATCATATCTAAGTTTTAAATCTGAAATTTCAATTTCATGCTTTTTCTTTAAATCAATAAGTTCTTCTTCTTTTTGTTTTAAAGACTGTTCAGATTCATTTTTTAGGGTTTCAAATTCATCATTGGACATTAGGGAATTTTGCTCATCCTTTAATTGGGCAATTTCCATCTTAAGCTTGTTGATCTCCAAAAGGGACGATTTCACTAATTTCTGTAATTTAAATATTTCACTAGAATTCTCAAAACTCATTTTATCACTTAAATATAACTTAATTTAATGCTAATCAAAATAGATTAATCCATAATTAAAACTATTAATTTAATTTATGTTTAATATCTTATTTAAACTTAATTAATTAGATAAAATTAAATTTAATGAAAATCTAAGTTTTTTATAGAAAATTAGATAATTTTAATAAAAATTAGAAAAAAATAAGAAGGGAACATGTGAAAAATAAAAAAAAAATAAGGTAAAATAAGAGAATAAAATTAATATGATTCTTTGGTTTTTGGAACATTCAATCCATCATAACCTATTCACTTGCAAATCCTTACGAGGGACTACTCTATGGTATTTGACATTAGGATAACCTATAACCATGCATGAAACTACATCATATCCTTTCTCAAGTTCAATGAGATTTCTAAGTTTCCTGCTTAACTTTGTACACATTACGAAAAATCCACTGTATAGGACCCCTAAACCTAGACTGTTAGCCATTATCTCCATATATGCGCTTGCAAGTCCCGCATTGATACTGCTTTTGCTTGAAACGACTATGACCAATGGAGCGCCTTTGAAGAAGAAATCGTCAGTCACTTCAATTCTTCTCAAATAGCTGCTTAGATTTCCCATTTTTTGCCTTTTCTAAATAGATTCACACAGATTTCCTCTGCTTCCTTCTGCTTTGAACCAAGAATTGTATATTTGACATTTTGTGAATTCGCACCAGTTGGTGCATATCTTCCAGCTTCCAATATCATATTGATTTTTTCTTCTTCAATGCCAACTGGTTTGAACTGACGTATAGTTCGTCTACTTTTCATTGCATTCAGTAGAATGTTTTCATTTATTTCACTCATAGACATCACCATTTCATCACTTAAATCATAATTCACCATTTTAATGGCACCTTCAGGACAAATGGCATAGCAATGTCCGCATTCCATACATCCCTTGTCATGTGTCCGTATTTTGCCATCTTCAAAATAAATAAATGAATTCGGACAATCATTAATGCAAGAGGAGCAAGCAATGCATTTCTCATAATCAATTAAAATAGGCTCCATATTTTTACCTCTTAAAATCCTAATTATAAATTTTAATTATGATTTATAAAAATTTTATGATATTTTAAAAAAATAATTAAACATTTTATTATTGTATATTATTTTGTTTAATTCAAGATAAAAAAAAAACTAATTAAAGTCTTCACTTCTTTAATCATTTTTAGCAAACTGAAACTATTTAAATCAAACCATCACATAGCATTTAGCCTTTAATAAGTTCCAACATATAGCAAACTGAAACTATTTAAACCAACCCTAAATTAAAAATTGCCATATTGATTTTAAAAAAAAATAGATTATATATAAAAAAAGAAATAAAAACGGGCCCGACGGGGATTGAACCCGCGACAACAAGGTTAAGAGCCAAGCGCTCTGCCAGACTGAGCTACGGGCCCGGTTGAAAAATTATAAAAAAACAATATTATATTATACTTTAAATTATTTAACTATTTTGTTCTGAGCACCAACATTTTTTGTTCTTTGCACCAAAATTTTTCTAAAAAGAATAGATTGAAACTAAGAAAATAGAATAAATAAAGAAAAGATAAGGGAGGCAGAAATATTATAACCCCATAGCTTCAAGCATGGATTGAATACCTAAGACTATGATGGCCACTCCACCAAATATTTCAATGTAGTCTGCATATTTGATAGCCAGTTTTGTCCCATATGTTCCAAGCAACAGCCATATGACCACTGCAATCAGGCTCAATATGGACAATATAAATGGGTCTACATGTGCTACAGCACCTTGGGATGCCAAGATGAGGTTTTCAATGTTCCCAAAGATGAGCAGTCCTGTAAACTGGGCATAATCTCTTAAATTTATCATCTTAGGCATCTCCTTTAGTTTCTGAGATATGATGAACTGCATCGCGGATGGATATGATACCTAATATTACAATCGCTAGTCCACCAAGGAATGTGATGTATTGGGAATATTGCATTGCGACATCAGTTGCAACAAATCCTATAAATAGCCATACAACGACAGCAAAAATACTCAACAATCCTAAAACTTTAGGATTTACACCTGCAACAACACCTTGCGATGCCAAAATAAGGTTTTCTATATTTCCAAAAATAATTAGGCCTACAAAAGGCATGAATTCTTCCAACATAAAATTTCTCTGTCAAATCAATTGAAAATTCAAATTCTTATTAATGAGATCAGTATCATGTAAAATCCATTTAAAGTTCAATGAACACAATACCCCTCTCATTATTAAAAAATTTAATTTTTACATATTCCTATTTATTATAGGGCATATATAATTTTTTTCTCTTTCATAAGTTTCAAAAAACACCTGTTTAAAGAGTAGGCTAAATAAATGGAACAATCTTTCAATGAAATTTTAAAATTAAATTTTAGAAGAAAAGTCATTTCATTAAATTGGCAATATCTTTTATCATGGATTACAATGAGTTCATGAATTGAATGAGAAAATATGATTCATGATAAAAATATCAAATAATGAAAAGCAGATATTCATAGAATGAATGGGAAGATTTTATTTGGGCAAAAAACAAGAAACAAAACAACAATTGGCATCACTTGAAAAAGACATTACTGACAATATATTAGTGAAAAAAACATGAAATACATATGGAACAATATAATGTAAAGTGTTAAAATAAACTAAAAAGAAAATTTAAGATTCATCTTATGAAAACTAAGGAAAAATAAAAATGCTAAATTCTGGACAATAATCTTCCAAAGAAGGATTCCTTGTTTTTACCAACTTTAAGATCCAACCTAGACTCAAAATCAGGTTCAACCAATCTTATTTTCTCTTCATAATTCCTTATCTTTTTAATATGAACCTCCTGATCCTCTGCAAGCTTAATTACATCCAGATAATACCAAATTCCAGTCTTATATGAATTTACAGCCAAATCATTATACTTGCCATCAAATACGCTTTCCAAATCATCACCAAAAGTGAAAAACAGTTTAGTCAATTCGAGAATGCGAAGATACCATTCCTTATTGACTCTTTGGGCATAGGCATCATTGGCCATTTTCCTTGTATTTGCATCCCCAGAATTCTTGAAAGTGACTGCAGTTATCTGGAATACGCCACCTACTTCCCAAATTGCTTCCATTTCCTTGTCTTCATCCATTTGACTATCCCTTATTGACTTTAGGATTTTAGGAGATATGTTAGTCATTTTTCTAATATATGGGATTATTTCAGTGACTTTTGCCTTATCTGCCTTCAGGTAAATTATATTCAATTGAGCGTTAAAGTCGTTAGGATTTCTTTTAAAAGGGGATTCATAATAGCTTAAAGGTTTTTTGGATGAAAATCCTTAGTCTTTTCAGTTATGGAACCTTTTTTGATTCAAAAGTCTTTTGATTTGATATCACATCATCCGTAAGTTCTATAACCTCAAATGCGGAATATTCTCTGCCACAGCCAGTGCAGATGTACATCTCTTCCCTTCTGGCAAACTTATTGCCTCCACATTCCTTGCAATGAATTTCCATCATATGATAATCCTCTTTAAAAAAAATAAAACTCTTAAAAAAGCTTCTTATAAAAAATAAACTTAACTATTAAAATTTAAAATATTATGTAAATATTCTTTATAATCTTATTTTACGAAACGTTAAATAAGTATTTTGCTAAACTAATTAAGTGGTTTAACCATTTTGAAAAATAGAAATGTAAAAAAATAAATACTTATAATAAAAATAGAATTAATCTAAAAGGTGAATGGGGTAAATTCATGATAGGTGATGATGACTTTTTCATGCAGAATGCAGATTATCACTATGGAGCCAGCGATGCAGAGAAGATGTAGGAAGAGACTATGATGATTCTGATCTTGGAGGCTACTATCCAAGAAGTTATGGAGGAAATGGATCAAGTAGACAAAATGCTAGCTCCGAAAATGACAACAGCGGAAAATATTGCCTTGCAGGAATTCTGATTGTTCTTGCAATAATAGTTATGGCAACAGTTGTTGTACCAGCAGTTTTTGAGTCAATGTCTAACACGGCAATCATAGATGATTTGAAGATTACCCGATACAATCATTCAATTCAATACGATTCAAAGGTTTCTATAGAAGAAGGATATGAAATTACATACAATCAGAAAAGCTATGGAAGACATGCCATAAATGTTATATTCTACTCAAAAAATGGGAAAGTATTGTATAATGACAGCAACTATGTGGGAACCTGCTATCTTGAAGATGTGCCATATCAAGTGCATTTGGATGAAAAAGCGGATTACGCAATATTTGAAGTATACAGAACCCATTTGGATTATGGCAAGTGCATATATCGTGAAAGAGTTGATGTTGACAATGTTAATGTAAAGAAAGAGTTTATTGATTATGATGCCATGCCATAATTAAGTTCATAAAACCATAGTTTTATGAAACTTCATAAAAACTAAAAAACAATTAAATTTGTAAAAGATTTTTATAATGACCTTTTAAAGCTATGGTTTATGAACTTAATTAAACTTTAAATTGTTTTTTATTTCTTCTGTCTTATTTTCTATAATTTTTGGGATTTCATTTATGTTTTCTTTAATGTTGTCTGTTTTATTTTCCATATAAACTGGAATTCTTTTTCTTTTTGATTCTACAAATTCGCTAATATCATCAATATTTAGGAAATTGTCAACATCCTCCCTTGTTGGAAAGATTTTCTTGGAGTGACTAACTGATAATGTTTGATTAATGTTTTTGCTTTCCTTATTCTCAATCTTTTCTTCAACTTCAGGACTTTTTAATTTAAAAATTGTTATTTCAGGAGCGCAATTGATTCTAAGCCAGAAAACATTTGTTCCCAATCCCTTAGATGTGTATTGCACCATATCCCCCACTTGGTATTCTCCAACAGGGTATTTTCGAGAACATGCACTTCTTAAAATTGTGGTGTTGAGTCCTGGAATGATGAATTGTCCACCATGGGAATGGCAGGATATTTGAAGTGCAAATCTTCCGGTAGTGGCAGCAATGTCTGCAAAATCAGGTTCATGCGCAAGCATTATTGCAGGGCCATGTTCTGGTATTTTAAGCATAACAGCATCAATGTCTTCCTTATTCAGTTTCATGCTGTCAACACCAGCAATGTGAAGATTAGCTACTCCCTTTTCCCCATCCTTACTTATTGTATAGACATCATTGCTCACATCCATTATTCCTGCATTTTTCAATATTTGCCTAATTTCATCTGCTCCGTTCCAATGGTCATGATTTCCAAGCACTGCAAGGGATGCATCTTTAACTTCAATCATTGATAGGCATCGCTCAAGGTCTTCTGCAACATCCTCAAGAACATAGGACACATAGTCTCCAGTAAGTGCAACCATGTCTGGCTCCTGTCTGTTTACAATATCGATTACACCTTCCAGATACTCTGCAGTCAACCATTGGCCAAGATGAAGATCAGAGAGGTTTACAATTTTATAGTCATGGAAAACAGGGTCCAAATCCTTGATTTCAACATTAACCTCAACAATATCATATCTGCTTTCATCAAATTCCATAGGTACGATCTTTTCTCGAGTGATTGTCATTCCCTTTTGTATCTTTTGTCGAGCAGTAAGTCCTAAGGGTTTTTCATTAGACATAATTTTCACTTTTAATAATTATTCATGATAAAATTGATGATTACTTAAAGATTGATTTTTTCATATTTGTTATAGTAAAATATTCAAAATAATTAAAACCAATGTTATAGCAGATAGTACAATTAATAAAGTCCTGTTTTCTCTTTCCTTATCTTTAACTAAAAGCACTATAAGCACTATGATTAATAAAATACTGATTATTGTTAAAATAGACATAATTATTACCTCCTTCAGTATGCATACCTATATTTTTTAAGGAATACATATCTTCTGAAGCTATCTTTAATTTAAAAAATATTTTTTTAAAATTAAATAAATTATTACTTCTATTTTTGTAATTTATTTAATGTTTAAATTAAATCATTATATCAATTCAAATAATTTATTAACAATAATTGAAATATAATTAAATATTAAAATCATTGCTTTTTAATGATTCATGAAAATCAATAGTGAGGAATATGAAAACAGAAAGCCGAGATTCTGCTGAAAATATGCAAGAAATGGAAAACTCATTTGACAGGAAACGTCACATCATTGGTGCAATTTTAGGTCCCTTATGTGCTATTATACTCTGGTTTCTCCCAATAAATGGACTTTCAGATCCAGCCCATCACCTGTTGGCAATAATGGCGTTGGTATCCATTTGGTGGATAACCGAACCTATAGCCATTCCAGTCACATCCGTGCTTGGCCCCACACTCTGTGTCATGCTAGGTGTTGTGCCTATGAAAGATGCCTTTGCAAACTTTGCAAATCCAATAATATTTCTGTTTATGGGCAGTTTCCTCATTGCAACAGCTATGATAGTTAATGGTCTTGACAAACGTATTGCTTACGGAATCATTTCAATGAAATGGGTAGGGGACTCCCCTCAACGCATCTTCCTAGCCATAGGGCTTGTATGTATGGTTTGTTCAAGTTGGGTTAGCAATACTGCTACAGCAGCTATGATGTTCCCAATTGCACTGGGACTTCTTGAAGCAATCAGGGATATGATGGCTAAAAACGGCAAGGATATAGACCTTTCCAATTATAAATATGCCACAGGGGTTATGCTGATGATAGCTTATGCATGTTCCATTGGTGGTGTCTTCACTCCGATTGGTACACCTTCCAACCTCATTATGATGGGATTCCTCGAGCAACTTGCCCCTAATGTTCCACATATATCATTCGTCCAATGGATGATGTGGGGATTTGTTGCAATGATTGCCTATTTCGTGTTAACTTATATCATATTATGGCGCATGTACCCATCAGATGACAAGCACATAAAAGGAGCAGAGACATATATCAGCGAACATGTCAAAGAGCTCGGCAAATGGACCAAAGCAGAGAAGAATACCCTATTCGCTTTCATCTTGACAGTTATTCTTTGGATTACACCAGCAGTTCTGACTATCCTCTACGGTCCTGATGCTGCAATTGTGAAAGCATTCAGCAGATATTTCCCAGAGCACATAGTTGCTTTAATTGGTGGATTGCTACTCTTTTTCTTGCCTGTAAACCTTAAGAAAGGAGAGATGACACTGAAATGGAAAGACGGTGTTGCAGGTATAGATTGGAGCACACTATTGCTTTTCGGTGGTGGTTTGTCCCTAGGAGCACTGATGTACACTACAGGCTTATCCAACTGGATGGGTAGCTGTCTAAGTAATATAATAGGATCCAATCCATCTGAGATTATCTTCATTGTGGTTTTCTGTGTTTTCACACTCTTGCTTACAGAGTTCACTTCAAACACAGCATCTACCAATCTTATTGGCCCGATTGCAATCACTACCGCTCTGTCACTGGGATTCAGTCCTATTCCTGTTGCTGTAGGCATTGCTCTATCCTCATCACTCGGATTTATGATGCCTGTATCTACACCACCTAATGCAATTGTCTACTCCTCTGGCTATGTCCCTATCACAAAGATGATCAAGACAGGAGCCATCATAGATTTAATAGGAATCGTGATTATAACTATTCCAGTAGTTCTTGTGGTTGTTGGAGCAGTTATGGGAATATAAGAAAATCAGATTAAAAATCGTACAAACTAGTTAAATTAAGTTCATTAAACCAAAATTTTATAAAACTTAATAAATTCTAATAATAGAATTTATTAATTAAAAATTTATTTATGATTTAACTGGATACTTGTTATAGTTTTCAGTTCTATTTTTAATTTCTTCAAAGTTTTCATCAATCAATAATTCCCCATCTTTAAATACAGTTCTTAATTGATCTTCACCTTCAGCATCTTTTGGAACAGTTTTAAACTCAAAATCATCATTTATTAACAATTTGAATCTTCCTTTTTTGGATTTTTTGCTGCTGTCCAATGGCTTTTTGAATATGTCAATCCATTCCCCATTTCTAAGTTGGGCAGAACATTTGAATGCATTTCTTTGGGTGTCTCTGTTTACGGCAGTATGCAATCCTCCACCCATTCCAAAGATAAGGTTTTCAGCAGCCCATCCTTGAGCCTTTATGCCAAAGAGTATGTCTCTGATTTTATGATAATCCAAACCATCTCCCCAAAGAAGGCCTATATTTGCTTTGAATGTTTTATATCCTTTGGAATTTTCTTGGCTTCCAAATCCTCTTTCAATTATTTCAAGACAATCGATTGTTGTTGAGATAGGTTCTCCACTGTCTGGTCTGAACACTACCTTGTTTCCTTCAGTTTTGTTTAGGAAGGTAATGATTTCATCATTCAGGTCATGTCCTTTAATGCATGCATTTTCCAAGAAATTCTTATAGTTGTAGCTGTCGATTACAATTGACAATATTCCATCATGAGCATTTTGGACAACGTTTATTGCTTGGTCCATTTCACCTTCCGGACCCATTGCAGTCATTACACTATGTTCAGTTGCCTGAACTGAAAATCCTTGAATCTCATTGCTATTGTAATAGTTTGTAGGTATTGCAAGTGCTGGTACAGTATCTGTACCTGAAAAGCTTAATAAATTAGCTGAACCGGCTAATCTTGATGATTCAGTTGAACTTGCTCCACGATAACCGAAATCATGCAACATAAAGTTAAGATTGTCTTTAGATGATCCTGTTATATCCAAATAAAAATTGCAAAGCTTTTTAACTTCTGCAGATAATGTTGCAATAGTTGATGGGTACCATACTTGAAGAAGGAGTGATTCAAGATAATTAGGCAACCAGTATGCATGCTTGTCTGTATTTTCTATAGTCATCAATGCATTGCCTACATTAACTGGTGTTCCTTCTGGAACCGCTTTTATTTCAACAGGGAGTTTTCCATCAAGTTCCTGTGCAATGTACATCCAATCATCAGTGTTGAAGATTCCTGGTGCAATATGTGCATCTACGATTTTCTCCGCTTCCAATACTTTTTCTTCACTTACTACACTGCCTTCAAGGTATTTCTTGAGGATGTATTGCAGTCCATAAAAAATAGTTTTGTTAAACTCTGCACCACTTCTGCTTTCAAGATAAGAATAAATCCTTTCAGTGCCTTTTGGGTATAAGTAGTGATGGGTGAGTTTATAGCTGTCTGTCAATAGGCATATATTATTCTCAATCATGTTATCACCCTTTTATAAATGTTGTTTTTGACTATTTATAAAGTTTTTGGTGATATTTCGGATTAATATTAATTAAAAAATTTCATAGATATTTTTTTGTATTGTTTTGATTTTCTATTTTCTCTTAATGCATATATCATATATTTTCAATGTTTTCTTTTCATTTTTAATCTCATAGTAACTTTTTTTAATATATTAGTTATATGAAATCATATCAAAAAATAGGCAAATCTGATTATTAATTGTTTATTGTTATTTTTTTAAAAATAAGAACGGTGCAAAATAAAGAATTATAATTTTTAATTGTTTATTGTTATTTAATTATGTTCATTAAACCAAGGTTTTATGAAACACTCTTTATATCTATTGAAAAAAGAATAAAATAAAAATAATAAATAAATAAAAAAAAGTAAAAAAAGAATTAATAAAGAATATTATAATATTTGTTTATTAATCAATTCAGCATTCAAAATAGAAGCACCAGCAGCACCTCTAATTGTATTATGTCCTACAAGAACATATTTAATGCTTAATTTTTTCTCTCTTACCAACGCAAATAAAACCCATTATACTCTTTATCATTGACTAAAGAATTTACAATCTTTTGAGCTTGCTTATCAATTATCTCACCATAAGTTAAATTCTCTCCCTCAAAATTTATTTTGGAATTCACCTTATCCAATATCTTTGCAATTATCAACTTTCTTTTTTCCAAGCTTATGCTGTCATTTCTTTTATCCAAATCATCATTTGTTATTTGACCCGTATTTATTAAAGAAAAAACAACCTTGTCAACCAGTTGCTGTCTGAACTCCTCAATCAAATCAAAAGTCAAGCTGGTTCTTCTATCCCTATCAAAATGCAGAAATCCACAATATGGGTCTAAACGATTGAGAACCAAATGTTTAGTTACTTCACTGGCAAGTATGGCATATCCGTAATTCAGCATTGCATTGGTAATATCATCTGGAAATCTATTGACCCTTTGATAGAATTTAACATCATCAGGCAAGATTTCACTTATTGCCATCCAATAATAGGTTGAGGCATTTCCTTCAATACCCATAATCTTATTTTTTGCATTGGATACATTGACATTTGGACCAAACCTTAATTTATCCAAACTTTTTACAGACTCGTTGATTTTGTTTTCATGAAACTTAACATCCTCTATGCTTTTTGATTTGTTTAAAGTCCGAATGGTGAACCTTTGATTAAGAAGCTTAGACCTTATTATTTCTCGTGAAATGGATAGTCCCTGATGATTTTCACTGAATTCATACTGCTTTTTCCTTAAGAAGATATTCTCATATTTTGGATATTCGAGAATATAGTTTATCTTACCGAAATAATCAATTGACATCAAGGGAATATTGTTATCTGAAATAAGCCTTAAAGCATCAAAAGTTACAGAGCCCCTTCCAATAATCGTTATATCATCAATTATTTTTATATTGATCTTTTCAAGCTCATCATCCTTTTCCTTAATCAATATCTGATTATCACGCTTATGAATTGACTTATTGTAGCCTTCAATTAGTATCTTCATTAAAATCCCTCAAAAAATCCTATACAAATCTTCTACAAAACTTAAGTTCCTGCCAAATGTATTGGTCTTATCATAGCAGGATTGGCATATTGGAATCATGATAATGCTATCATATTCCCTTATATTCTCCATAATATCTGTTTGCATCATAAACAGCTCATCATAATCAATATCGCCAAAATACAGATTTTCCTGAATTCGCTTAAATGCAAAGTGCTTTAATATGCCTATTAATCTTTCCCTATTCGTCTTGAACTTTATTTCAAAAGAAACTAAAACATTCATAATAACACCTATGAGGATATTTTTAAGATTTATTATTAGAATAGATTATGATATTTTTTAAAAAAGAATTAAGATCTAAGTAAAATAGTTATAAATTAATAAATTGCACTTAAAAGATAAATAAAAAGTTTTTTTATACTTAATATAAGAATAATGAATGTTTATCTCTTATTTGAATAAAAGAAGAGATTATAACGATTTAAGATTTTATTAAAAATTTGGAAACCTACCCAATATAACAACGTTAATAATATCCTCCTCAAAATCAAGGAAAAAAACAAGGAAAGATTTATATAATATGATAACAAATTTGTGGAAACATACCTATTATAACACTGTTAAAAACCCCTTCCACAAAACTTTTATAAACCAAGTACAATAAACCATTTAAATAAGTAAAATAAGAAAAAATATTAAGGGTTTAATTTAGTTCATTAAACAATAGTTTTACGAAACAGCTGCAACAAATTTCTATGGAATGTATATTGATAAAGTAAAACCAAATAGAGTA
>NZ_JAEDCO010000014.1 GCF_016294135.1 Methanobrevibacter ruminantium | reverse complement strand
ATGGATTGTATACTATTTATTAATTTGGCATACAAAATTACTAATTTTTTATGATTTCTCTCAAATTTTTAAGAAATTAAAAAAAATTTAGAATTTTTTAGTATACTTTTTGTTTATAATGTATACTAGTAATTCATCATTTATAAACTTTTCTATTTTAGTAATAAAAAGTTACTAAAAGTTTTGATAAAGATAGTTGTTATGAAAATCAGAAAATCATTCATTGATAAAAAATTAGTTAGAAATAAAAAATTAATAAAAATAGGAAGTAGAATAAAAAATTAAAAAAGAAATATGAAAAATTACTTAAGTCAAATCAAAGTAATTCTCATCATCTTCAAATTCATCTTCCTCTTCAATTCTTTCTCTTTTTTCAACTTTCATAATTAAGTCGATAATCTCGTCAATACCTTCTCCTTCTGCAGCTGAAATGAGCAATGGGTCTTCACATTTGTCAATGTACTGTTGTACATAATTGTGTCTTATTCCATCATACTCAGCAATATCCATCTTATTGAATAAGTAGATGATAGGAGCATCAAATACATTTTGAATCTCTTCTAATAAATTGTATTGGTTTTCAAGAAGGTATCCGCAGGTTTCAGATCCATCAAAAATAAACAATATTGCATCTGCCAAGTGTTCAAGAGCTACCATGGCATTCAATTCAATATCATTCATGTCTCCAATAGGCCTATCCAATAAACCTGGAGTGTCAATGATTTGGTAATGCTGCCATTTTTTCTCAAAGTGTCCGATTTGAATACCTTTTGTTGTAAAGGGATAGTTAGCCACTTGAGGTTCCGCATCTGTTATATGGGTAAGCAATGTTGATTTACCTACATTTGGAAAACCTGCAATTACTATGCTTATTGCATCAAAGTCAACAGTAGGCATGTTTCTTAAGGATTGTTTTGCAAAGTCAAGGAAATCAAGATCCTTTTCAATCTTATGCACAACTGAAGAGATTCTTCCATAAGCCTGTTTCCTAAGGCCAGTCGCCCTTTTAGAAGATGATTTTCTTATTTTAGCACCATATTCCTTTTCGAGCTGTGTAATGATACCATAAGCCCAATTAAGTGCACCTAATGCTTGCTTGAAATCATCTACACCTACAGTGATGTCTATATAATCTTGATAAAATTCAGGTAACTCTTCGATTTCAGGGGTACGGTCCAAGATCATTTTGAGTCTGTCCTTAATGACTTGGCAAGCAGTGATCACTCTTGTCTCTTCAATACGTTTGCCCTTCAAGTGTTTAGGCATCTTTTCTCCTCTTCTTAAATCAGCTGCCTTCTTACCTCTTCTGAAACCTTTATCTAATAATTCATCTGGAGTTGGAATAGTTGGTAACATCATTTTTTATCACCATGTAATCATAATAATTTAATTTTTTGTAATTTTAGTAATTTTTGTAAATATGATTTTTTTAATAATTCTAATAATAAAATATTTAATAATTCTAATAGGTATATTCTATTGTTTAAGTTAATACTTTTATAAAAAGCTTTATTTAAATATTTGCCCTTGGAATTTGTATACTTTTGTATTTTCATCTAACCATGCATCTGGTCTAAGCCCTGCCTTCATGCAAGTGTGGGATAAAAACTCTTCCTTGCCCATATTGTGTTCTGGGGCAACTTGTGGCAAGAGCAAGCCTCTATAGAATCCACGTTCAACAATTAATCCATCTTCTCCAATTATGATGTTGTCCAAATAATCGATTGGCTTATCAACTTCAATGATTTGTGGCTTGGTCAAAACGGTAATCTCATAATCAAGTGAATCCAATTCACTTTCATCAACACTTGGAAAACGTGGATCTCTCATCGCTGCTGAAATTGCTGAATCAATGACTGCATCAATCAATGGGTAAACAGGTTCAGGGTAACCGATGCATCCTCTGAGATTATTGTGCTTATTCAATGTGACAAAAACCCCAAGTTCCTCATGCATATATTCGGGACAATCTGAAGGTGTGTCAATTTTTCTATTTTCCTTGACATATGTTTCAATAGCATCTTTTGCTACACTCAACAAATATTTTCCATCATCTTCACTTAACATATTTTCACCTTCAAATTTTTGAACTAATTTATGGATTATATTTTTCTATTTTTTAGAAAAATTTTTAAAAATATTTTTTCTTATAATGTAATTTTTCTTTAAAATATAATTTTTAAACAACTTCCACATATCTTTTTATCAATTCGTTAACTATTTATCATAAATCGTTTATTTTAATTCTAGCTTCAATTAAATTGATAGTAAATCAATTTGATAAAAAAATTAATTAATTTGATTTTGAATAAACAATAGCTATTTGATTTAGCTACTTCCGCCTACCATTGCATTCAAAATTCTGGTGTGTGGTCCACCATCACCGACTGGTGCAGTTTGCCCACCTTTACCACAGTAACCGACACTAAGCTTGAAATCTGAACCTATTCCATCAACACCTTTAAGTGTCTCAAGAATGTTTCCAGATAATGACACATCACGGAAGTGATTTGCAAGTTCACCATTTTCAATCTTGTATGCTTCAGTTGCATTGAATTGGAAAATTCCTTTACCGGTATCAACTTGTCCACCTCTTGAACCCTTAAGATAGATTCCATCATTGATGTCTTCAATAAGCTCTTCAAAGCTTAAGTCACCTGGTTCAAGGAAAGTGTTACTCATTCTCACGATAGGTTGGTCACTGACTGATGACCTTGCATTTCCAGTAAGGGGAATTCCTAATTTTCCTGCGCTTTCCCTTGATGTGAGGAATGATACTAGCTCTCCATTCTTAACGATTTGATTCTTTCTGGTTTTAACTCCTTCAACGTCATATGGGTAATAGCCGAATCCATCCTTGTAACTTGAATCGTCATAAATGTTTACAATGTCAGTTCCAATTTTCTTGTTCATTTGATCATGCAATATTGAATCGTCTTGAAGGACAAGGTCTGCTTCAACAGCATGTCCCACAGCTTCGTGAATGAATACTCCTGTAAGGTTGTTGTCTGCTACAATTGTAAAGCGTCCTGATGGAGCAGGTTTTGCATCCAATAGTTCGGTTGCTTTCTCTCCAATCTTTCTTCCAAAAGTTTCTATGTCTGCATCATGCAATATCTCAAATCCTTTCACTCCACCTAAACTGCCATGATTGAATTGAATCAGTTCTCCATTTGAAGCAACTGCATTAAGTGCAAGTGCCACTCTTGAGCTGTCTACAAGAATTTCACTTCCTTCACTGCTGACAAAAGCGGTTTGGCTTTCACCGTCTGAATAGCTGACGGTTGTACTCACTACCTTTCCAACATTGCTTGCCTTGTTTGCTTCCTGAATCAATTCCTTCTTATCTTCAATGGTCACATCGCTTACAGATATTTTTCTATCAGTCTTTACCTTATCCTCAACAATTTCACATTCTGCAAGTTCAATGTCTCCAGTGAGTGAGTTTGATATTTTAATTGCCTTTTCACTTATCTCTTCCAATTTGGAGAAATCGTTTGTAGAAGCGAATCCCCATGCTCCATTATTCAATACTCTTATTCTTGCAACAGTGGAAATGCCTGTGTTGATTTCTTGAATTTGATTGTCTTTCATGATTATGCTTGTATTGTTTCCTTTTCCTGCTCTAATGTCTGCATAATCAACCTTATCATCAATTTTAGTTAATATTTTTTTAAATAAGTCTATATGTTCTTCCATTTTAAGACTCCTTTTTGGATTTTTTATTATTTTTATTTTTTTAAAGTTAATTTTTTTAAAGTTTAATTTTTTTTAAAGTTTAATTTTTTATAAAGTTATCATTATTATTTTATTGTTTTTAATAAATATAACTATTCATAAATGTAATTTTATTATAATAAATTATAAATAAAATTTAAAAGATATAATTATTCATGACTAAACATGAACTAAAGGTTAAGCCTATTGAGAATGGTACTGTAATTGACCACATTCCTGCAAATAATGCACTTCAAGTATTGAAAATATTGGGTCTTCCAAAGGAAGGAACAAATGTAACACTTGCTATGAATGTTTCTTCAAAATTAGGATATAAAGATATTGTGAAGTTTGAAAACAGGGAGTTGGACCATACTGAAATAGATAAGATTTCCTTAATAGCTCCTGATGCAACCATTAACATTATACGTGATTATGAAATTGTTGCAAAGGACCAAGTTAGAATGGTAAATGAGTTGAATGGTATTGTAAAATGCACCAATCCTAAATGTATTTCAAATACTGAAGAACCTATTGAAAGCAAGTTTTATCTTGTTGAATCAGATCCAATTACAGTAAGATGTCACTATTGTGAAAGATTGGTTCAAGCAAATGAGATTTATAATCAATTTGAATAATAAATGATTTAATAGTTTTCAATGGTCTTAATTAGTTTTAATGATGATTCTATTAGTTTTTAGTGATGATTTATTTTAATTATTTTGTTCTATTTTTTTTTAATTTAGTTGGTGTTGTATATGTGGGAAATGCTTTGGCCTATATTATTGATTTTATTGTCAAATACAGTTTATAATATTTGTACTAAATCAACACCAGGTAATGTTAATGCCTTTGGGGCATTGATGATAACATATGCTGTAGCAACTATTTTCACTGCCGTTATTTTTGTTTTTCTTGTCAAACCTGAAAATGTTTTTATTGAATTGTCTCATGTAAACTGGACTTCAGTTGTTTTAGGAATGGTTATTGTAGGGTTGGAATTAGGTTATATCTTCGCATATCGTGCAGGCTGGAAAGTAAGTTCTGCATCACTTGTTGCAAATATTGGTTTGGCAATTGTTCTGATATTTGTTGGTGCTGTTCTATATGGTGAGAATATTACATTAAAGCAGGTAATGGGTATTTTAATTTGTTGTGTTGGCTTATTTTTAATTAATATGGGTTAAAAAAGAATAAATCCGTAAATACTATTTTATTTAAAAAATAAAAAAATAAATTGATTTTTATTTTATTTCATTTATTTACTATTTTTATTTATTAATTAAAGAAGTTTAAATGACTTCTTCAATTAAATGATTAGCTAATCTTAAAGCTAATGCTAAAATCAATAAGATTGGAGGTTTTCCAGGAGACATTGGGATTACGCTTGCATCTCCAACATACAAACCGTCTATTTCTGTTTTTAGGTTATTGTCAACCACGTCTCCAATAGCTGCAGTTCCTCCAGGGTGTGCTCCTCTAAAGATTGTTGAAGTCATGGTTGTCGCATCAACCCCTACCTTTTCAAGTATGGAACCTGCTGCAGCACAGCCTTGAGCCAATCTTCGGATGTCATCAATTGTATTGAACTTGAATACGTTTCCATCCTCATCGACGGTACCTACCATATCATCTTCAACTTTAACCATAATGCTTAATATATCCTTATCTTCAACTTCAGGGTTTGATTCCTTGATGTATTTCGCAATAAATGATGAGAAATGAGGTGCAAGAATGTATTCCTTTCCTATTGCAAGCCCATTCATCTGAACTTCACTGTTGAAATTGATATCCTTCAAATATCCTCCAACACTTACAAATGGGTCAAAGAAGAGTTTATTTCCTGCATCGATTCCTGATTTTTGAAGGATTGCTGCACTGTCAACTGCTCCTGCACAAAGGATTACCAAGTCAGAATCAATGGTTTGTGATATGTTGTCCTTAATGTATTCAACACCAGTTATTTTCTTATCCGAGAATATTATTTTTGTGACTTCTGCATCTGTAATGAGTTCTGCACCATTTTTGATTGCTATGTCAACAAAGTCCTTTCCGCTCCATTTAGCATCTCTTGGACAGCCGAATGAACATTTACCACAAGGTTTGCAGTCTTCATCTCTGATGAATTTTGGCATTCTCATTGCTTTAAATCCTAATTCATTTGCACAGTCTATGAATAGTTGTGTTCCCTTGCCGATATGTTTGTCATCCATTTGATGAATTCCAACCAATTCTTCGATTTTGTCATATTCTGCAGATATGTCTATTCCAAGTTCCTTGAATTCATCTTCAAGTAATCTTACACCATTTCCTGCAGCTACGATAGTGGATCCTCCAATACAAGTTGTCTTTAATAAGTCTATGCTGTTTGTATTTTTCAAACGCTTATCGTAGTATTTCATATCATAATACTCAAATGAGTCTTTACTCTTTATGTATGGTCCTCTTTCTATAATTGTTACAGGAATATTTGCTTTTGCAAGCTCCATAGCTATTAATGAACCTCCTGCACCTGTACCTATGACTATAACCATTTTTTATCTCCGTTGTTTTTTTATTAAATATATTTGTTTTATTATTTAATTAATTATTCATTAAATTTTAAAACTAGTTTAATCCCTTCATATAATTATTTATTTTTATATTATAAATACTTAACAATTGTTATATTTTTATAAATGATTTTTTATGAAACTTTTAAAAATAGCATATAAAATAATAGAAAAATAGAAAAAAAGAAAGAATAATTAAAATTATTCTTTTTAATAATTGTTTTTTATTTTTAAATCTTGATTAAGATACAAAGATTTCAATGAATTTAGCATAAGCTGGTCTTGTGATGAATACACCAATTAAAACCCCTATGATTGTAGTGAATGCGAAACCTGCGATGGTACCGATACCACTGCTTCCTCTTGCAAATCCAACATATGCAAGTGGTAACATTGCAGCTATTAAGGTTCCTGCAGACGCGAAAATAATGAATAATGCATTTTTAACATTCATTTGGGTTCTGGTTCTTCTGTGTCTTGTGTTTTCATCATCGTGGTGCAATACCTCATCTGTAATGATGATCTGGTCGTCTACCCCAGTACCTACAGATGCGATTAAACCAGCGATTGCTGCAAGGTCGATATTCCAATGAATAATGGAAGCGACACCTAAGATAATTATAATCTCAGAAATTGTTGTGATTAAGATTGGAACTGCCAAGAATGCTCTTCTGTATCTGATGTATACAACCAATGCAATACCGAGTATGGATAATAATCCTGCAATTAAAGCACCTTGTGCAAATTGCTGACCTAATTCAGGTGAAACTGTATTTGAACCGATAGTATGGATTTTTACAGGAAGTGATCCTGTTTTTAAAACAGTGAATACTGTGTTGGATTCCTCTTTTGCAGTTTCAACATCTGCTGCACTACCTGTTACTTCAACTTCAGCTACAGGTTCTCCACCAGCCAATTCTCCGGAAAGTTGTGGAGGATGCTCATCAATTTGCTTTCCATCAAGATACATCACTACTTCATGGCCACCTTTTCCTTTAGCAAGTTCTGCAAAGTTCTTAGCTCCCTCTGTTGTCAAGGTAAATGGCACATGCCATTCTCCACTATCTCCAACAATTGGTGCCTCAACTGAAGCCACATCACTACCTGTAAGGACGGTTACATTATCTATTTTAGCTTCAAAGATACCTGGATTTCCAATCAGCCGCTCCACCTCTTCTGGTGTCTTTCCAGCCATTTCAACTATAACCATTTGGTCTCCGCTTGACCTTACCTTTACATCACTTACACCATAAAGGTTAAGCCTTTTGTCTAAAACAGAGGTTACAACTTTCATTGTACTCTCATTCACTGGATGTTCCAATTGCAATTGGATTGAAGAACCACCTTTCAAGTCAAGACCTTGTTCCACGCCTAAAAAAGCAATGCTTCCAATACTAATCAATAGGAATATTAAGAGGATAATTACTTGTCTATCTTTAAAGAATTTAGATAAATCGCTTGCCATAATTATTTCCCTCCTTTTCCTTTTTTCTTTTTAGCTTTACGTTTATTGCCTTTAGTCTTTTGTTTTTTATTGGACTTCTTGTTTGAGGATTTTCCTGAAGATTCTTCCATATTGTCTATTTTTTCCAATTCCTCTTGGATTTTATTCATTACTTCATCATCTTCAACTTCAGTTTTCCTCTTAAGCTTATCCTTAAGACTTGATTTTTTTTCTGAAGTTTCTTCTTTAGATTTAGAAGATTTATTCTTGCTTGAAGAGGAACCTACATTATATTTTTCTTGCTTTTTGGATTGTCTCCAATCGATGTAAGTCTTAAGAATTCCTAAGTTCATTAACCAAGTGGAAAGAATATCTCCAATCAATCCGATTACTAAAACTGCAGAAATATTGCTTAATGTAGTTGCTTCAGGCATGAGTATCTTGGTTACCACGAATAGGATTCCCATTGCAGCTATTGCAGCAATGGACATGGTTAAACCGGTATACATAGCATTTTTAGCACGTTCTTCCACAGTTCCTTCTCTTCTTTTCAAAAGTCTGGTTGTAAGAAGAATATCTGTATCTACGCTGTACCCAATAAGCATTAATAATGCACCTACAGATGCAATTGACAATGGAATCTTGAATATTGACATTCCTCCAAGAGCAATTAGTATATCGCACAAGGCTGCGAGGATAATTGCAACAGATGGTACAGGTTCTCTAAATACAACAAACACTGTAATTGCCATAAACAGGAATGCAAAAATCATAGCAACATAAATTTGCCCCATTGCCTCTTCACTTAAGACAGGACCAATTTCATTATAGCTGATTACCTTTGCCTTTCCATTTATGGCACTTGTAAATGTACTTGAATTGATATTGTTTTCCAATTCCACAGTAACCTTATTGTTTCCATTATTTGTAACTTTTATATTGTTGGTGTTCAATTTGGCATCAAGTGTGTCTTCCAATTCACTTGGAGTTACAGAACCTAATAGTTGTAACTCTGCTTGTGAACCTCCTTTTAAGTCAACACCTTGTTCTAAGCCGTTAAAACCTATAAGAACTAATGATAAAAGTGCAAGAATAATAGGAATCGCAATTAAGATCTTGTGGTTTTCCATCATTTTCTCTAACATTTTTCTTTTGCACCTATTAAACTTAATTTCTTAATATGTGATAATTATATAAAAATTATAATTAATTATTATATTAAAATTATACATTAATAATTTTCTAGTTTATATTATTAAATAGTTTGCTTAATTAACATTCCAATATTTGATTTGAATTGGAAAATTGATATTAAATTGTTAAAAAGAGCATAATTGTAAAAAAAAGTTTAAACCAGTATAAAAATTTAGAATAAGTGAAAAAAGTAAAAAATATAGATTTAGTACAATGCTAAATCTAAAGTCACAAATAGGCTGTCAGTATCTCTTTGGAGTTGAGCAAGACTTTTATCTTTAGTCTTTACGCTGAATTGCTGAACTACCCTTGCACCTCTTGCCTTGACTTTCATTTCCATTTTCTCTAAAGCGGATTCTCCATCGGAAGTGCTTGTTGTGGTAAACAATACGATGTCTTTTCCACGTAAGTCGCATCTGTCAATCAATGTAATTATTGCAGGAGTAGGATTGTTTGCCCAAGTAGGTGTGCCTATGTAAATTGTATCGTATTCTTCAAGATCAAGAGCAGGTGGATAGATTTCTGTTTTGCTTTCTCTGAATGCATCAATGGTTGAACTGAATCTATTCATTATGCCGTCACGCTTTTTCATATCCTTGATTTGACAGATATCACACCTTAAATTGACTGCAAGTGTTTCCGCAACTACTTTTGTTTTTCCCCCATCGGAATAGTATAAAATTATTCTTTCCATAGTTTTTCCTCTTGAACTATTTTTTAAAAATAATCTATTTAAATATTTGCATGATTGTCAAATATTCAAATTCAGACTATTTTCAAGTTTTTATAAATTATTATGGGTGCATTCCAAAGAAGCCCAAACCGGTTTTTTCATCAAATCCACACATGATGTTCATGTTGTGAACAGCTTGGCCAGATGCTCCTTTCACTAAGTTGTCAATAGCTGAAATGATAACCAATCTGCCAGTTTCATCCATTTCAAAGCAACCGATTTGAGCATAGTTGGATCCTCTTACACTGCTTAAGCGTGGAATTTCTCCATCTTCCAAGATTTGGATGAATGGCTCTCCTTTATAGGTTTCCTTATAGATGTCCAATACTTCTTCACTAGTTATATCTGCACCATCAACTAGGAAACAATGGTTAGTGGTAAGTATTCCTCTGATTACTGGCACCAAATGAGGGGTGAATGATACTTTGACATCTGAAAATGCACCAAGTTCCTGTTGAATCTCAGGCATATGTCTATGTTGGGTTACCTTATAAGGATTTACATTATCTCCAATGTTTGGATAATGGGTTGTTGCAGCAGGATTTACTCCAGCACCGCTTACTCCAGTTTTGGAATCGAAAATCATTCTATCTGCAAGTTTTGCTTTTGACAATGGATATCCTGATAGGATAGCACCAGTTACAAAACATCCAGGGTTAGCAAGCAAAGTTGCTTTTTTGATTTCTTCTCTGTGAATTTCAGGAAGTCCAAAGACTCCTTTTAAGTCAGAGGTATGTTCAATTCCATACCATTTTTCATAAACGTCAATGTCATTGAATCTGTAATCTCCACTTAAGTCAATCACTTTTGCACCGGTATCAAGTAAATCCGGTACGATTTTCATTGAAGCTCCATGTGGAGTTGCTGTAAATATGATGTCTGCATCCAATTCGCTTGGCTTTTTGTTTCTAAATACTAAATCAGTTCCTCTAATATGTGGGTGAACCTTGTGCACTGGAGTTCCTTCAAACTGTCTTGAGGTTATATCCACTATTTCAACTTCTGGATGAGCAGAAAGAAGTCTGATTAATTCTCCTCCAGTATATCCGCTTCCACCTACAATTGCTACACTTACCATTTTTACACCTTTCGTATTGTTAATTTTTATGTTATTATAATTCTTAATCTATTTTCTTTTCATTGAATCTAATCATCATTGATTACGTTGCTGCAGTCTAAATTTTTCTCTTCCAATTCAGAGTGCTTTATTCTATTGATTATCTTACAGGTACTATCGAGTTCTCCTTTCCTGTAATCTTTAACCCTTTTTGCTACAGCTTTGATTCCTCTTTTATCCAGTTGTTCCTGAAGCTTTACAATGTCATGATTTTGGTCTGAACCGATAGCTATTATGTCTGGTTTGATCTCCTCTACAATCTTGAACATGTCCCCATCATAACCAATGTAAGCTTCATCAACGGGCTTGAGATATTTAATCATTTCTAATCTTTGATTCTCATCAATAACAGGAATTCTCTTTTTCTTCTTAACAGTTGAATCTCTTGCTATTACAACTACAAGGACTGCATCTTCTCCACCTAATTCCTTTGCTTTTTCAAGATACAATCCATGTCCCGGATGCAATAAGTCAAATGCTCCTGTTGCCATTACTTTCATGTTTTCTCTCCATTTATGAAATAATAATATTAATAAAGTTTTTTTTTATTTTATATCTTGGTATTTTAAAGCGTCTGCAAGATTAATTTTGTCTTTGTATAATGCTGAACCGATAACAACTCCCTTTGCACCAGTTGTTTGGAGCTGCTTTAAGTCATCCAAGCTTGTTACTCCTCCAGAGTATACAACTGGGATGTCTACAGAGGTTACAAGGTCTATGACTGGATCTACATAGAAACCTCCAAGCAATCCTTCCACATCAACATTTGTAAACAATATGCTTCCTGCACCAAGATCTTGGAATTCTTTGCTTATTTCAGTTGCAGACTTGTCTATCTTTTCCTGCCAACCTTTTATGACAACCTTATTGTCTTTGCTGTCAAGGGAGATCATCACCCTTTCACGGCCATATTCATCAGATAGTTTAGTTATTGTTTCTGGGTTCTTGATTCCCATGGTTCCAATAATCAATCTATCAATATCAAGGTTTAGCAATTCTTCTGCATATTCAATGCTTCTTATGCCTCCGCCAAGTTGAATGGGAACGCTTACTTCATCAAGTACCTTTTTAATGGTTTCTATGTTTGTTGTGCTTTCAAGTGCACCGTCAAGGTCAATAACATGAACCACTTCAGCACCTAAATCTTCCCATTTTCCAGCAACCTTTTCAGGATTTTCTATAATTACCTGTTCGGTTCCTGGTTCTCCTTGCACTAACTGTACGCATTTTCCATTCTTAATGTCTACAGCAGGCATAATTAGCATTTTATTATCTTGAAATGACATTTTGATTCCTTTTTAAATCTTTGAATTTATAATTTGTATTTTAACAATTATAATATTAAATATATTCACTTTATACTATTAATTTATTTCTTATTTTATACTTTTTTCATAAAAGTTTAGTTCTTCTTTTTCAATAATGCCATTAAGTTTTGTCTGATTTTAGCAAAACATTTATATATGATGTAAAATAATTATTACATATGTAATGTATTTTTTACAAAAGTAAATAATTTTTAACAAAAGTAAAAAATTAATTACATATTTTTCTAATTTCCTCCTTTGATTATTTTGTGCACATAATATTCAAATAAATTAAGAAAAAAAGGATTATTTTCAATTTTAGAAAAGTTGAAAAATTTTATTATCAAAGGTGATATGGTGACTGATTATGTTATTGAAACAACTAACTTATCCAAAAGGTATTCAAAAAACTTAGTTGTGAATTCTATAGATATGCATGTGGAAAAGGGAAAGATCTATGGTCTTTTAGGTAAAAATGGGGCAGGAAAAACCACTACAATGTGTATGCTTTTAAACCTTGTGTATCCAAGTGGAGGGGAGATTCTTCTCTTTGGAAAAGATCCTAAAAGATATTCAAATGAAGTTTATTCTAACATAGGTTCAATTATAGAGACTCCTGGATTCTATGAGAACCTGACTGCTTATGAAAATTTAGAGATAATTGCTCGGCTTCGAGGAAACTATAATCCTCTAAATGTTAAGATGGTTTTGGAGATGGTTAATTTGGACCATGAAAAGACCAAGCAATTCAAGGATTTTTCATTAGGAATGAAACAGCGCTTAGGAATAGCTGCTGCCATTATGCATAATCCTGAGTTATTGATTCTTGATGAACCTATAAATGGTCTTGATCCATTTGGAATTAAGGAAATCAGAGATTTGCTGAAAAAGCTCTCCTGTGAGTATGGTGTGACAATCCTGATTTCAAGCCATATCCTAAGTGAAATAGAAAACATTGCTGATGTAATAGGGTTTATGGACAATGGTGTCTTAATAGATGAGATAAGTAGAGAAGAGCTTCACAATAGATTAAACAAATTCGTCGAATTTGAAGTTTCAGACATTGATTTGGCAATTGAACTCATGAATAAAACAGGAATGGCGGAAAATGTAGATTACTGCTTTAGAAGGGATTTAGGCGAATATATTGATGATTTGGATTCTAATAAGAACAGTGAAAAAATGGGGATTGGCGGAACCATTCATTTGCTTTCCAATTTGGATTTAAGGGATGAGTTCAATAGCTTGTTTGTAAGTTCTGGAATCAAAGTCCGAAAAGTGAATTTGTGTGAAGAGAATTTGGAAGAGTTCTTTACAAGAATAATTTCCAATACTTAAAAAGAATTTTATCTTTATTATACTTTAATTTATTATTTTTATATGGTGATTAGATGCTAACTTTTATAAAAATGGAATTTCTAAAGCTAAAAAGATCAAAGATATTCTTATTGAGCATACTTATGGCTGCTTTGCCTTCAATTTTAATGTTTATTGCAACATTTGCATTTGATGAAACACAAAGCTTTGATGCATTGTTTTCCACTGTGAATATGTATATGTCTGCATTATTTGCAATTCTTTTGTTTTCAATAATCATTTCCTACCTTTTTGGAAGGGAATACAATGAACATACCTTAAAGACAATGCTGACCATTCCAATATCAAGGGGAAAATTCTTGGTTTCAAAATATGTCATGTTCTTAATTTGGATTTTAATCTTAACCGTAGTTACAAGCCTATCCACTCTTGCATTTGGTTTTGCAGCAGGACTTACCGGATTTACATTGCAGCTATTCATAAATAGCTTTGCTGAATTGCTGTTTGCAAATATCCTATTGTTCTTGACATTTTCCCCATTTGTATTCATTTCATTGTTCATTACAAATATGGTTCCTGCAATGGTTGGTGGTGCAACTTTGACTTTAGTTAATCTATTGGTTCATGGACAAACCTGGGCTCCATATGTCCCTTGGGTATGCCCTTACTTGATTTCATCTGGCGAGATAGCTGATTATGGTGTAAGTCTGATGGTTCCTTATGGCGTAATTTTAGCTACTTTCATAATCGGATTGGCTGTTTCATATGTCTACTTTACAAAAAAAGATGTTCCTCTTTAAATTAAATTTTATTAAATTGAATATATTAAATTAAATTGTTTAAATAAATTAAACGCCTCATTTGACTAAAAAAGATGTTATTTTCTCAACCTCTTTTATTTTCAAAACATCTTTTTTAGTTTTCTTTTCTTAAAATTTTTATTTAAAATAAGTAAATTTTAGATTTCATGAAATTACATGAAATCAAAGATCAATAAAAATAGTTTTTTAGTAATTTTCCTTGAAATTCTTCAGTAATCTGGCAAATATGGAAATATCTGAAGGCGGTTGTTCAATTTCCTCTTTTTTAAACCATTTCGCTTTGGTGATTTCATTCTCATCCACCTTGATTTCTCCAGACTTGTATTTGCATATGCATCCAATCATCAATGAGTTTGGAAATGGCCAGGATTGGCTTCCGAAGTATTGGACATCCTCAACTTCAATTCCAACTTCTTCCATAACCTCTCTTTTGACAGCTTCCTCAACGCTTTCTCCAGCTTCCAAGAATCCTGCAATCAAAGCATATCTTGGATATTCATGGTATGAGTGTCTTGCCATCAAAATCTTTTTGGTTGGATTTCCATTCTCATCAAGATCTTCCTCATCTTCCTTGATGATTGTGGTAATTATTGCAGGGCAAATTCTTGTAAAGCTTGTAAATCCACATTCCGGACATACTTTAGCCATTTCTATATCAGATGTAATGGTTTTTGCACCGCATCTTCCACAAAATTGGTGGTTGTTTTCCCAATCTATAATTTGAATTGCCCTTCCACCAAGATAATAGGTTTCTTCATTAATGTCAAAGACTTCATAAAGATTGATGAATTTCAAATTGATCTCTTCATTCTCTTCCTTGAATCCCTCAATGTCAAAGTCTTCAGTAAGTTCAACTGCATAAGCGTCCTTAAGGTAAAATTCTCCAAAGTAAATGCAATTTTTAACATCTGTTTCATTGATGTTAAGTTCATTTAAGTCCTTGAGCAATGGAAGTTGATTATCTATCAATAGAAGATCCCTATCACTGAATATGAAATAAAACTTTTTATCAGTATCTTTAGCTTTAAGACCTATTTTATAATTATCATATAAGCTTAATGATTCCTTTGTATCGTGTTGTGTGTTCATATTTTATAATATGTTATTTTAGTTTATATTTTTAATTATTGAGTCTCGATTTTTTTTAACAAATAGCTAAATATTTATATTTTTAATAAAAAAATTAATAGTACAAATTATATTAGGAATTAAATTATTATCAAATTAAACAATTTAATCAAATTAATCAAATTATTATTTTTGTGATTGTTATGAAAAGAACTGCCTTAAAGATTGCTTACATTGGAACTCACTTTCATGGATTTCAAAGACAGCCTGATGTAAGAACCGTTGAAGAGGAATTGATTTATCATCTTAGAAAATTAGGATACATTGATGATTTAAAAGCTTCAAGGTTCAGGATAGCTGGAAGAACCGATGCAGGAGTTCATAGCCTTGGAAATGTAATAAGCTTTCAAAGCGATAAGGAAGTTCGTGTCAATCAGATAAACAATAGCTTGCCTGATGACATTCAGATAATTGCTTGGGCACCGGTTAGATTCGGATTCAAGCCAAGATATGCCCAAATGCGCTGGTATCGTTACATCCTATTTGAAGAGGATTTGGATATTGATCTTTTAAGGCAGACTGCAGAGGTCTTTAAGGGAACTCACAACTTCACTAATTTTACAAAAAGAAGGCAGAAGACAACTGAAAGAACAATTGAAGATATCAAAATATCCAGACCAACAATTGATGAAGCTGATAAGAATAAGAACAATAATTTTGCTCATTTAAACAAGACTTACAGTCCTATTTTTGTAGACATTTATGGTGAAAGCTTCTTATGGAATATGGTTCGTAAGATGATGAGAGTTTTCCTTGATGTAAACTATGGAAAAATGACTCTTGATGATGTAAGAAAATTGCTTGATCCTGAAGAAGGAGAACCTAGAGCATACATTAAGGTTGTAGAGCCTGAAAACCTAATTTTAATGGACATTGAATATGATGGAATAAGATTCAGATATGATGATTATGCTTGCGAGAGATTCAGAAGATATCTGGTAGATAATCTCTTTGATTTGCAAAAGACTTATTCAGTTACTGAATCAATGCTAAACAGTTTTGAAAGTTTAACTGATAGTGAAAAATAGGTTTTTATTTATTATTTTTTTAACCCTTTTTATTATTCCAAATTATCATGATCTTCTTTCATTTTGTCTAAAATAAGCTTCATTGACTTTTTCTCAGATTCATTTCCCACCTTTTGGCAAACCCTATTCAGCTCTTTCATATGGGTCCAGATTTCCTTTTGAATGTCTTTGTATTTGTGGTCGAATCTGCAGTAATAGACAAGACTTTCTATAACTGCATTCATAGCTCTGTTTAGAGGAACAATCTCATTATTATCGCTAATGTAAATCTCTTCAACTTCACAGGTAACTACATTTCCAATTCCATCATTGTAGTCATTTTCCCTTTTCTTTTCTATTGCCTTTACAACATGGGCCTTAAAGAATTCTAATGAATCCTTTATCATTGGAAATTCATTGAATTCTCCAAAATACTCTTCATCAAGTTCTCCAAGAGTTGAATATGTAAAAATAAGAGGGTCTTTTGTAATGTTTACAATCAATTCCCCAGTTTCCATGATGTTCAATTGGGTATGAACGCAATTATCCAAATGAATGACAACATGATTTGAATCCTTGCAGATAACTCCAATCGGAGCAGCATTTTTGACATGCTCATTGCTTTCTGTGGTGACAATGGTTTCATATAGCTGTCCCTTAAACATGTTTAATGATTCTAGATTGTCTACCTTTTTATAGTGTTTATTGTTTATGATTAGTTCTTTGTTCATATTTGCCCTCAATATTTATCTAAATATTTTAATTATATATTTTTTATTTTTTAAATTTTCATTTTCCATCTTTATTTTCATTTTTCATTTTTTTAAGATTAATTAATATTAATTAATTAAACTATATATTATTTGAAGAACATATTTTTATATAATATAAATTATTAGAAAATTTATCAATTCATAACTGAAATTATCAACTAACTTATAGGATGTTTAAAAATGAAAATAACTATTGTACTTGGAACAAGGCCGGAAATAATCAAAATGGCTTCTGTTATGGATGAGATTGAAAAGAGAGGCCATGAATTGCTTTTGATTCACACTGGTCAGCACTATGACAAGGAAATGTCTGAAAACTTCTTCATTGACTTGAAATTGCCTACACCTAACTATAACATTCATGTTGGATCAGGTTCCCATGGAAAGCAGACAGGCAAAATGATGGAAGGTATTGAAGAGGTTCTCCTAGATGAAAAACCGGATATCCTGCTTGTACAGGGAGATACAAATGCAGTGCTTGCAGGTGCACTTGTTGCAAGCAAATTGCACATTCCAGTAGGTCATGTGGAAGCGGGGCTTCGTTCTTTTGATGAGACTATGCCTGAAGAAATCAACAGGCTTGCTGCAGACATATGTTCCAAACTATACTTTGTTCCAACTGAAGAGTCTGCAATTAACCTTGCTATGGAAGGAATTTCAAGAAAAAGAATATTCATCACAGGAAACACTGTTGTGGATGCATGCTTCAGAAACCTTGAAATATCCAAGAATAGGGAAAAAGATGAATACGATGAAGGTCTTGCCGAGCTTGACATTGATAATATGGAAAACATCCTTACCTTAACAATGCACAGAGCTGAAACAGTTGATGATAAAGAAAGATTAACCAATATCATAGAAGCTTTGGAGGAACTTGATGACATGAACATCATCTTCCCAATTCATCCAAGAACCAAGAAGACAATGGAGAACTTCGGCTTGTTTGATAGATTAAATGAGCTCAAGCATGTTCATATCATAAAACCAGTCGGTTATCTTGACTTCCTTCTTCTCATTTCAAAATCCACAATTATCCTAACAGATTCTGGAGGACTTCAAGAGGAAGCGATCACTCTTGATGTACCTGCACTTACCTTAAGGTACAATACTGAAAGGCCTGAAACCGTAACTGCAGGTGGAAACATCCTTGTAGGTTCCGATAAGGAAGTCATACTTGAAAATGCAAGAAGAATTTTGGATGATGAAGAGTTTGCAAATAAGATGAAATCCGCTAAAAACCCATATGGAATGGGAAATGCAGCAGAGCTAATGATTAAAATCATAGAAGATGCAGATAAAAATGATAACTTAAAAATGGAAGCTCCTGATGAAGTGATGTCAAGCTTTACAAGAAAGATGAAAGTCATTGATGAGGCTATAAGTGTGAATGAGTTTGAGAAAAACAACAATTCATTGATTAAGATTGCTTTTGACGGTGAAGAAATTAAATTCCCTTATGATGATTTGAATTTAAATGGATTAACAATTATCTATGAGGATTATGCTAATTAAGGTGGCAATATGCTTGATTTAAAAGATGTGAATGATGATTCAATATTGGTGTTTGAATACTTTACTGCTTCTGGCGTAGAAGATTTATCAATAGTTTCAGAAGCTGTAGAGTTGATAAGATCACTTGTAACTGATTTGAAGGATGAGGACATTTTTGTTTTGCTTGCAAAACAGTTTGAAGACATCTTTGATGACTTTGACTTTGATATAAAAACTGTAGTTATTGAAGAAGCTCTTGAGGATTGGATTGAAAGGGAAGCTTATGTATTTGATAGGGCCATGTTCATTGCAGCTGAAAATGACAATAATCTATACAATTTAACTAAATTGCTTGAATCCAAGGATATAAAGGTTTACGGCAGTGACCATTTTGCAGTGAGCCTTGCATCTGACAAATACGAAACCTTTGATTATTTGGCAAACAGAATACCTCAGCCAATGACTTACAATATTCTCTTGAATAAGAAGACCTATTGGAAAAGAGCTATTCAAATATTCTTTGACACTATAAATGGTGATTATGGTGATGGCAGCAATGATAATGCGGTTCCTATCATGCAAAAGCCTAAAGACATTCCGGTATTGAATAATTCTGATAAGGATATCGTTAAAGAGAATAAGCTCATTGCAAAGCCACGTTTTGGTGTGGACTGTGATGACATTAAGATAATTGCTTCAAAAAAGGATATTGATGAATTGGAGGAAATATATGGTGACGGTTCCAGATTCATCGTTCAGCCATACATTGAAGGGGACGTTTGCAGTGTTTGTTTAATCAGTGACGGCAAAAATGTTCTTCCTATAAGCTTGAATAAGCAAATAGTTGAAATTGATGAAAATGGCGGAGAATATCTTGGAGGATATGTTCCATATGATCATCCTTTGAAGGAAAAAGTCTTTAACCATGCAAAAATTGCATGTGAATATGTTCCCGGACTAAAAGGTTTTGTGGGAATTGATTTCATTATTGAAGATGATTACATTTATCTTTTGGAGATTAACTCAAGGTTCACCACTTCATATGTGGGACTTCAAAAAATAATCAATATCAACATAGCTAAAACAATCATTGATTTGATTGATAAAAGGGTAAGTGTTGATGATATTGGTGAAATAACTTATAGTTCAAAAGCAAGTTTCTATAAGAATGATGAAGGAATTTTAGAAATAAGAATAGAAAATTAAGAATAGAAAATTAAGCATAGGAAAATAAAAATGAGATATTTGTTTTTATAATATTATGAATTTATTAGGAATTTAGAAATTGAATAGGGGAATAATTATACTTATTTGGTGATAATGTGAAAGTAGCAGGTTTTGATATCGGTGGTGCAAATACCGATTTGGCAATTGTAGAGTATGAAAATGGTGAAATAAAGGATATTCAAACAGTATTTGAATACTTGCCTATGTGGTCTCAAAATGAAAGATTGGGAAATGTCTTATATGATTTGATTGAAAAGATCTGTCCAGTTGACGAAATAGATGCAGTAGGAATTTCAATGACTGCAGAGTTAGTGGATGCATTCGAGACTAAGGCACAAGGAGTGTTGGATATTGCAACCACATGTGAAAAGCTCTTTGACTGTCCTGTTGCGTATATCGGTACAGGTAAGGTATTGTCACTTGCTGAGCTTATTGCAAACCCTATTGAAGTTGCAGCCGCAAACTGGATTGCCACTTCACATATTGTTGCTGAAATTGAAAAGGATTGCATTTTTGTAGATACTGGAAGCACAACAACAGATATCATCCCAATCAAGGATGGAAAGGAATGTGCAAAGGGTAGAACCGATTTTGAAAGGTCTGCCACTGGTGAGCTTGTTTACACAGGAACCTTAAGAACCAATTTGACAAGCTTTGTAGATTCAATTCCTCTTAATGGGGAAACATATAGGGTTGCTTCTGAACTCTTTGCAATCACCGCAGATGTATATAATGTCCTTGATCTAATTGATGATGAGGATTATGTATGCGCTACCTGTGATGGCGCAGGCAAATCTAAGGAAGAGTCTGCAAGAAGAATTTCAAGAGTCGTTTGTGCAGATTTGGATATATTGTCAATGGATGACATTAAGGAAATGGCAGATTATATTCATAAGGAACAGGTAAAGCAAATAGCTTCAGGCCTTAAGGAAGTCTCAGATAGGGAAGGATTGGATAAGGTTATAGTGACTGGCCTTGGAAAAGACATATTATGTGCTGAAGCTGCTAAACTCTTAGGTCTTGATGTCAAGTCCATGGGTGACTTTTACAGTGATGATGAATGTACTGTAGCTCCGGCTATTGGAACTGCAATCATGATGAAAAATTACTTGGATTAACATTTTTTTAGATTGACTTTTTAAATTTATTATTTATTGTAATTTTCTTATTTGGGATATTGTGGGTAAAAAGATTAGGATTATCATAATTAGCTTAATAATTATAATTGCAGCTATTTTAGGATTTTTTGTTCTGACTGAAGGTAGCAGTGAAATTGTTGGGGAGAATAGTTTAGGGAGTGTAACTAAGGTCAACTATACTCACTCAGATGATGCCACTTTGAAAATTGCAGTTGTTTCTGGAATGCATTCAAGAGAAAAACTGCATAAGTTCATTCTCCCTCTAGTTTGCAGAGCCTTTGCATTTTCTCATGGGGATGTGGAAGTCATAAACTATCAGGTTAAGGTGACAGATTCTCCAGAGGACTTCAATAAAGGCAGGGTAAATGGTGAGTCTCTCGTTCATGATTATGTTGTCAGCGATGTAGCTAAGTGGGACCCAGATTTGGTCATTATAGGTCATGACCATGAGCCAGGATATGGTGAAGGGTATTATATAGCAACCCCTACAATGGATAATGCATCTGTAGACTTGGCGGAAGAGGTTACTGGAGATATCGGATTTAATTATTATAAGAGAAATAAGACAAGACCTTCAAAAAGCACATCAATCAAAAGGGTAGACACTCCTTTAGTTAATACCGGAACTCGTGTATTTGTTTACGAAATTCCAGAAACAGATTCAAAAACCATTGCATTTATAGGATCCTATAGATTGTTGGATGCTTCTTATAATCGTCTGCTTAATCAGTAAGGGGGATGATTTTCATCTCTTTAAAAAAACTTACCCATAAGCTTATATACTTAAATTTATTAATAATTAAAAATATATTTTTAAATGAAAATAATTAATTCAAAGTAAAGTAACGGATTAAATTAATTTTGAGGCAAATAATGGAAATTGAAATTTTTAAATTACTGATAGGCATTTTAGGTGCAGTTTACTTTATGCTACCTGCTTATGTCGCTAACCTTAGTGGCCTTGCCTTTGGTGGCGGAACACCAGTTGATGGTGGAAAGGAATATAAGGATGGACGTAGGCTTATTGGTAATGGCGTAACTTGGAAAGGCTTCATTAATGGTACAATTCTTGGAACCATAGTTGGTGGGATATTAGGAATCATTGGTAGCTTTTATGGAGATTTAAATGTCTTGACTAGTGGAGTAATAGCCCTTCCAGTATATGGCAGCATAATCGGTGGTTTGACCTTAGGGTTCCTAATGGCTTTCGGTGCATTGTTAGGTGATTTAGTTGGAAGTTTCATAAAAAGAAGAATGGGTCTTCAAAGCGGTGAGCCAGCTCCTATAATGGACCAATTGGATTTTGTAGCAGGTGCATTGATATTAAGCTTATTGGTCGTTAAAATCAGTTGGGAATTTTTCATTATAATTGCTGTTTTAACTCTTATTTTGCATTTAGGCTCTAATATGATTGCTTATTTGCTCGGAATTAAGGATGTTTGGTATTAATACTTTTTCCATTTTTTATTTTTTTGTTTTTCCCTTTTTTAGATTTATTTTTCTTTATTTTTTTCAATGATTTATCTATTTTTCGATTATTCGTCATCAAAAATATCAACTAATGGCTTTTGCTCATTTGTTTTTATAATTGGAGTTTCCTCTCTTTTTTTACCTTTATCGTCTCGTTTTTTAAATCTCCAACCATATTCCTTAAGCTCTTTTTCACGAACTCCATATTTGTTCGCTACCCATCTTAATCCGTGCTCTTCAACTTCCGCTTTGACCTCTTCAGGATCGTTGAAGGATATTGGGTCTATGCTTTCATAATATTCAAGGACTTTTAAAATTCTGTTATTAGGTATGTTATTTGCTTTAATCCATTCACTTAATTTCATGCCATGCACCTAAATTCTTCTTAAAATATGTTTTCTTAATAATATATTATTTGAACTGATTTATAAAACTTTAATATGCCTTCAATTGTTTGCAGATATTTGTCCTATTATTTATCATATCATTTATTCATCACATCATTTTATTATTTTCGTGTCATTTTTGCATTTTTTAAATTGTTTTTTATATTAAGTTTAAATATTAAAAAGAATATATTAAATATATTATGTTAATGTAAGTTTTTTAAAAGTTTAGTTATTTTTTTACTATTCTTCACTGGCTTTTAAATAACTTCTTGTTTAAGAATACTAAAAATTAAGAATTATATTTACACAGATTATACAGATTAAAAATCAATTGTGGTGAAAAGATGCATATTAAAAATACAACTAGTTTATGCCCTATCTGCCTCAAGCCTTTAGAAGCTGAGGTTTATGAAGAGGACGGTAAAGTCTGGATTAAAAAAGAATGTCCAGAACATGGGGAATTTAATAATACTTATTGGAGTGATGCAGAGTTATACAACAGAATCGATCAAGTTGACTCAATCACTCAAGACTTAGAAAATCCTATGGTGGAGAAAGTTGCAAAATGTCCTTCAAATTGTGGTATCTGTTCAGAGCATGAATCTTACACAGTTTTAGGATTAATTGATGTAACAAACAGATGCAATTTAAAATGCCCTATCTGTTTTGCAAATGCAGCAACTTCCAAAAAATTATTTGAACCTACTCAAGATGAAATCCGTCAAATGCTCAGGAACTTAAGAAGCGAAAAGCCAGTTCCTGCTCCAGCTATTCAATATGCTGGTGGTGAACCAACTGTAAGAAAGGATTTGCCTGATTTAATTAGAATGGCTAGGGAAGAAGGATTCAATCATACTCAAATTGCTACCAATGGTATTAGAATTGCTAAAAAAGAAGGTTATGCTCAAGAATTAAAAGATGCGGGATTAAACACTGTTTACTTACAATTTGATGGTGTAACTGAAGAGCCTTATTTAATAGCAAGAAGCAAAAACTTATTGGATGTTAAATTGGAAGCTATTGAAAAATGTAGACAAGCAGGTTTAGGTGTTGTAATTGTACCTACTGTTGTAAAAGGTGTTAATGACCAACAAGTTGGAGACATTATCAGATTTGCTATTGAAAACATTGATATTATTCATGGTGTCAATTTCCAACCTGTTTCATTCTCTGGAAGAACTCCATCTGACCAAGTTGAAGAGCAAAGAATCACTATTCCTGACTTCTTGAATTTAGTGGATGAACAAACTGAAGGCCAAATCTCCAAAGATGATTTCTATTCAGCTACCTCTGTACAACCTGTATCTGAATTTATCGGAGCTTTAAGAAATGAAGAGCCTCCAGTAACCTTAAACTGTCACCAACACTGTGGTTCAGCTACTTACATATTTATTGAAGATGGTAAAATCATTCCTATTACAAGATTCATTGATATTGATAAGTTCTTAGCATTCCTTAACAAATACACTGAAAAATTGGAATCCGGTTCATTTGCAATCAAGTCCAGAATTTTTGCAAGTGCTGCTAAAAACTTCAATAAAATCTTTAAGGAAGAAGAAGCGCCAGCTGGTTTGGATATGAAAAAGATCATTTTCGATATCTTTAAAGACCAATCTTATGATGCTTTAGGTGAATTCCATGTAAACTCATTACTCATTTCATGTATGCATTTCATGGACCCATTTAACTTCGACACGGATAGGGTAAAAGACTGTGTTATTCACTATGCAGTGCCTGATGGAAGAGTCATTCCATTCTGTACCATGAACTCAATGTACAGACAAGGCATTGAAGATGAATTCTCAGTTCCATTAAATCAGAAAATGACTGAGTTCAATGACAAGACTGGAGAGGAAGAGGAAGATGAAGATTAGATAATCTTCATTATTTTTCAAACTCTTTTCTACTTTTTTTTATTTTTGGTTCTGTTTTTTTATTATTTTTAATAATTTTCTATTTTTTTATTTTTGTGATTCTATTTTTTCATTATTCTAATTAATTTTCCATTTTCCAAATTATTTTTTAATTATTATTCAATTCTCTCATTTTTTCTATTATTTCCATTCTTTGATTGTTATCTTTTCTAATTTTATCTAATTTTTATAAAAATTTTTCAATAAGTTTATATAATAAAATTAATATATTAATATTGGAATATTTAAGTTTGTTAAATATTGTATTTTAATTAAAATTAGAACATTTAATAATTGGATTCGGAGATGAATCAAATTATTATCTTTTCCATTATTGAATAAGTATAAAAATGGTCGTGAAATTATGATTATTAGAGCACCTTCAAGATTACATATGTCTCTTATTGATTTAAACGGATCCTATAAGAGAATTGATGGTGGTATAGGTCTCGCACTTAACGATCCACAATTTGTTTTAGAAAGTGAAGAAACCAATGAAAAAGGATTTACCTTAGAATTTGCTGATGGCATTAGAGAGGATTCCAGAGAAGAATGTATAGAAAAGATTCCAAATGCTGCAGAAAAAATTGCAAAGATTTGTGATATTGAATCTGGATTCCATTTTAAAGTTTTAGAAGCTTATCCTGCTCACTCCGGATTAGGTTCCGGTACTCAAATTGCAGTTTGTACTGCTCACTTGATGACTGAAACTGCAGGACTTAAATTTACAAGCAGAGAATTAAGTACTATGGTCGGCAGAGGAGGAACCTCTGGTATTGGTACTTTTGCACATGACTTAGGTGGATTTATTGTTGATGGTGGACACAGTTTAGAAGAGAAACCTGGATTCTTGCCATCTTCTGCATCTAAAGCAAAACCTGCTACATTGATTGCAAGATATGAGTTCCCTGAAGAATGGAACATTTTGCTTGCTATGCCTGAAGTTGAAGAGCATATGCATGACCAACAGGAAGTAAATGTTTTCCAAACATACTGTCCAATTCCAAAAACTGAAGTGGAACAGGTTTCACATTTGATCTTAATGAACTTGCTTCCATTCTTGCTTGAAAAAGACATCGTTAACTTTGGTTGGGCAATTAAGGAACTTCAAAAAGTTGGTTTCAATAAACTTGAACACAGTTTAGATCCACATTACTTGCCTACTATGCAAGCGCTTGACGATGCAGGGGCTTATGGTACTGGTATCAGTTCATTTGGCCCTACCTTATACACTGTCTTCGATGATGACAATAAGGATATCGTAAAGGCAGCAGAAGAGATTGTAGGTAAGGATAAGGTAAAAGTAACCAAAGCACAAAACCACGGTTATGTAATTGAAAAATAGTTATAGGATCTTAACTATTTTTTATTTATTTTTTAAATTACTTTTTTGAATTTTATTAAAAATTTTATATATGTAGTGAATACTATGGCTGAAATTAAAGGAAAGGTTTGGAATTTTGGAGATAACATTGACACGGATGTCATCATTCCTGGAAGATATTTGAGAACATTCAATCCAAAGGATTTGGCAGAACATGTTCTTGAAGGAGAAAGAGCAGATTTTACCAAAAATGTAAAGCAAGGGGACTTGATCCTTGCTGGTGAAAACTTTGGTTGCGGTTCTTCAAGAGAACAGGCTCCAGTAGCTATTAAGGCAGCAGGAGTTGAAGCGATCATTGCAAAATCATTTGCACGTATCTTCTATAGAAATGCAATCAATATTGGTCTTCCAGTTGTTGTTGCAGACATTGAAGCGGATGATGGCGATATTGTATCTGTTGATTTGGAGCATGGAATCATTGTCAATGAAACTAAAAACATTGAAGTTGAATTCCAGGCTTTTGAAGAATTCATGATAAATATATTGTCTGATGGTGGTCTAGTTAAACATTATTTAAAAGAAAAAGAATAAGTTTAATTAAATTGATTGGTTATTTATTTAAATTAGTATTGTTATAGTAAACTATTTATTAAATTAATCAGACTTTTATTTTAAATGCCATCATTTTGAAATATGTTTTTTCTTTTATTTTTTTACTTATATTTTTGAAAAATTTTGATATTTCGTCTTTTTTCAAGATTTTTTAAAATAATTTTTTAAAACCAATACATAAGTTTATAATTAACTTATTCTATAATATTATAATAATCAATTAAATTTATTAATTAAATTAATTACATAGCTATTTTTAATTATTTTTTTAATTTTTCAAGTGATGAAAGATTAATGTATGTTTTAATTTATTATTTTTTATTGAGATTTCAAATTCATATTGATTTTTAGCTATGTTTTATGATTAATGAGTAAACGAAAGTAGTGAGGTGAAAATATGGTTTGTCCAGTTTGCGGATCTGATGAAGCAGTCATCTTAAAGAATAAGCTTATCAAAGGCAAAAATAAGGAAATCAGAGAATTCCTATTGAAATGCGATGAATGCGGGTCTGTTTATAATGAAAGAATTTCTCAGGATAATCCAAAACCATTCAGATTAATTATTAGTGAACATGAAGATACTCATAAGATATTCATTGAATTATTCCCTGATGAACAACTAACTGTTGGGGATTTCTTAATGTCTGAGCTTGGAAAAGTGAAAATCACTTCCTTAGAGCTTGAAGGAGAAAAGAGAGTTAAGAAAGCTATTGCAAAAGATGTCAAAACAATTTGGGCATCATCTGAAGAGATTCCTGCACGTTTTGGAGTTTCCATAGACTTGCACGGAAAAGTCGCTTCTTTCAAATGTGAAACAGAACGTGACTTCAAGATTGCTGTTGATGACATTCTCAAGATTGACAAATATGTTGCAAGAGTTCATGTGATAAAAACAGAAGAGAGAAAAACCACTAAAGGCTATGCTAAGGCAAAAGTCATTAAAAGGGTTTATGCAAAACCTGTCAAGTTCAATCATTACGATTATGATTTGACTAAATTCATTGTTCAAGCAAAACCTTTGAATAAACATAAAAGTTAATTAAACGACAATTTAAAATTTTCAATTGGGATTATATATTCAATCCCAAATAATCTATTTTTATTTTAGAGGATAATATGAAAGTATTTATAGAAACTTATGGATGCACATTCAATCAAGCCGATTCTGAGATTATGGCAGGTGTTTTAAATGCCAATTCCATTGAAGTTGTAGACACTCAAGAGGAAGCGGATGCAATTATTGTAAACACTTGTTATGTGAAATTGCCTACTGAAAGCAAGGTGATAAATAGAATCAAGAAGCTTCAAAATGAATTTCCAGATAAGGAAATCATTGTTGCTGGATGTATGGTTGAGGTGGATCCTAAAAAGCTTGATGCTATTGGGCCTAACTGCTCTTGGATTGGCCCTCACCAATTGAACAAGACAGCTGATGTAGTCAAGTCAGCTATTGGTGGTGAAGTTTCCAGAGAGTTTGGCTTTTCAGATGAGCCTAAGGTATGTGTTCCTAAAATACGTCAAGACTCATATGTTCATGTTATCCAAATCTGTGAAGGTTGCTTAGGTTCCTGCAGTTACTGCTGCACTCGCTTTGCAAGAGGACATCTAAACAGTTATCCTATTGCAGATATTGTAAAGGAAGCAAAGCAAGCCATTAAAGAGGGTTGTGTTGAAATTGAACTTACCGCTCAAGACACTTCTGCATTTGGAAAGGATACTGGTGAAAAGTTATCTGACTTGATTAAGGAAGTGGCTAGTTTAGATGGTGATTTCAAAGTTCGTGTTGGAATGATGCACCCTAAAAACATAGGAAATGACCTTGAGAATTTAATTGATGCATTTAAGATGGAAAAAGTATATAATTTCATCCATTTGCCTATTCAATCTGGAAGTGATGCAGTATTGAAGCATATGAGAAGAAATCATACTGTTGAGGATTACAAAAAAATTGTTTATAGATTCAAGGAGGAAATCCCGGACCTTACTTTAGCTACAGATATCATTATCGGGTATCCGACAGAAACCGAAGAGGATTTCTTGATGACTGCAGACTTGATTGAAGAGATTAAATTCAATTTGATTCATTTATCCAAGTATCAGCACAGGGAAGGTGCAAGTTCATCTGATCTTCCTAATATTCCATTTGAGGATATGAAAAGAAGATCTAAAATTCTCTCAGATATTAAATTTGGAATCATTGAAGAGGAAAACAAATGTCTTAAGGACAAGGAACTAAATGCATTGGTTGTTGGTGAAGGTTCTAAAGGAGGCTTCATTGCAAAAACAGATTCCTACATTCCAGTGGTTGTTCAGGATGTCGAATTAGGCGAGTTTATTAATGTTCATATTGATGAGACAACTGGAACTTATTTGATTGGCCATAAGGTTTAATTGTTTTTTGCTTTTTGTTTAATATTTGGATAATTATTTTTAATTTTTAATTTATTTGTTGATTTTTTAAAATTATTTTTAAAAAATTTTTTCTTTTATTTTTTTCTTATTTTCCATTTATGAAATTATTAATTCCCTAATTATTTATTTAAGGATTTTTTCAAATTTTAATTGCTTTTACTTGATGATTTTCATTATTTTCCATTTTAGAAAATTATTAGAAAATTTAGATAAAAAACTCTTTTAAAATTGGTTATTTTTTCAAATAACTTTTAATTCATCTTGTATTTTTATTTTAAAGACTAATCTATTTTTTATTTGCCTTTTAAAGAAAAATTTCTTTCTTTGCTTTTTTTAAAGACTATTTGTTATTTATTTGATAAAATAAAGATATTTGGATATTTATTTAAAGAATTAAGAGTTTTTAAAAGGTTTAATTTTTAAGAGTTCTATGGCTTTAAAATACTCATTTTTCATATATTTTTTATTAAATTTTTTTAATTAGTTTTAATATTTCTCATTATTAGAAAATCTATATTTTTATACCTATTTTTTGGATAATAAGTGATTTAATGGCCTTAAAAAACAAAACATTTATATACTATGTAAAACACACTTTCAATTGGAGGTGAAAATATGAGTGAATTACCAATCGCACCTGTCGGTCGTATTTTAAAAAATGCTGGCGCACAAAGAATTAGTGATGATGCAAAAGTTGCATTAGCTGAAGCTCTTGAAGAAAAAGGTGACGAATTAGCTAAAAAAGCAGTTAATTTCGCACGCCACGCTGGTAGAAAAACCGTAAAAGCTGAAGATATCAAATTAGCAATCAAATAATTTTGTTATCTCTAGTTTTTAACTGTTAACTATTGGCCAAGATCTTTATTGGCCAATTATTTTTTTTTAAAACTTTTATCTATTTTTATTCTGTTTTACTATTTTTCAATATTACTTTTCAATACTATTTTTTAATACTATTCTCTAAACTATTTCCAATACTTTTTTAATAACCTGATGTTTATCATCTAGTTTTCCATTAAGTTTATATGTAATCATTAACATAATTTAATATGTCTATCATTTTATTTGTTAGATTCTAGGCATCGGTTTTATAAGATTTCGTTTTTAAAAAGAGTTATTTTTAATTGGAATTTTCTAATTTAAATTTGAAAATATCTTTATTTAGAAACATTTATATATAATTATAAACATATCTTAATGAGTAAGAAGGACCGGTGGTCTAGGGGTATGATACCGCCTTGACATGGCGGTGATCACGAGTTCGAATCTCGTTCGGTCCATTTGCCGTAGTAGTTCAGTTGGGAGAACGCCAGACTGAAGATCTGGATGTCGCTGGTTCAAGTCCGGCCTACGGCACTTTTTTTATCCAAGAATATTTGGTTTTATTCTATACGAACTATTTTTAAAAAGAAAAAAATAATAAATTATGAAAATTTATTATATGAGTCTTGGACCGGTTTTTTGATTAGAATCCACTTTTTGGTTATCAAGTACATGATTAAGCTGATCCATAATGATGTGTCCGGATGATGTTCCAATCTTGCTTACTCCTGCAGCGAGCACATTATTAGCTAATTTATAGTTATCAATTCCGCCAGCTGCTTTCATTTCAAGATGTGGAGCATTCTTTTTCATGATTCTTAAACTTTCCATCAATGAATAGAAATGTTGCTTTCCATTAAATCCACTTGAGGTTTTAACGAAATCTGCTCCTCCTTCCTCACACATTCTGGAAGCTCCAGCCATTTCGTCTTCATTGAGAAGTGGGTTTTCAATAATTACTTTGAGTATGTGGTCTCCGATAGCATCTTTCACTGCTTTGATGTCATTTTTAACGTATTCAAAGTCACGTTCTTTAATTGATGGGATATTTGCCATCATGTCAATTTCATCCGCACCATCTGCTATTGCAGCTTTTGCTTCAGCCACTTTTCCTTCAGTGTTTCCTGCACCTAATGGGAAGTCAATAACAGTTACCACTTTCATGTCTGTGTCTTTCAATTCTTCTTTTGCTAATTTAACAAAATGAGGTAAAACTACAACTGCATAAAAAGGATATTCCTTAGCTTTTGCGAAGAATGCTTTCATTTCTTCAATGGTTGCAGTATTATCTAAATGAGTAAATTCAATAGCTTTTGCAAGTTTTTCAGCTTTGTTGATCATTTAAGTCATCTCCCTATTTTTAAAACAATTCTAATCTCCAATAAAATTAATTCAGTAATTAATTAAATTTTAATCTCCAATAAATATAATTTATGAATTCTAATTCAAGAATTTTCTATTTTAATTCATGAATTAGGATTAAATCAATATTAGTTTTATATGTATATAATAGTTAGTTTAACTTCAAACTATATAATACTTTTGTCTTGTCTGATTGTTTCAACTTTTGATATTCTTTTATTAAAACAATTATTGAAACTTAAGTTAAATTAATTTTTTAGCCATATAAGGGCCTTTACGTTCATAACCGAATTTACGGTAATAATTTCTAGCTCCAATGCCGCTGATGATTAAAAGCTCTTCCTTGTTTTGGTCAATACTTATCTCTTCAGCACGCTTCAATAGCTTTTCACCAAATCCTGTGTGCTGTCCAATATTATTTCCTTTTTGACCTATTTTTATCATGTTTCCATAAACATGTAATTCACGCACAATAGCTGTTTTATCATCAATCTCTTCTCTATGTGCTTTTTCGGAAGGCATTCTTAATCTTAGGAATCCTGCTAAAGTCTCTTCATTCTTATCTTCAATGGATAGGAAGTGTTCTCTTCCTTCTGTAGCAATGTAATCCTCTTCAAATAACCTGTAATCATCAATTGAATACTCTTCCTTGGTTTTCTTATGACCTATTTCCCTGCATCTAATGCATTGGCAATTGATATTCTCCTCTTCAAGACGATTGTATACCAATTCTCCCAGGTTTGATTTTTTCACTCCATCTTCAATCAATGTGGATGGAATGTCTCTTTGGATTCTCATAGTTCTTACCCATTTCGGCAAGATCTTTTTAATTTGAACGATTAAGTCAACAGCCTCTTCATCACTGTATGGCCTGTACTTTCCTTCTTTCCATAACTTGTGAAGCTCACTTCCATCAGTTACAAGACAAGGGTAAATCTTCAGCATATCCGGTTTGAAGTTCTCATTTGTAAAGATGGTTTTAAACATTTCCAAATCTTTCTCTGGGCATTGCTCTATTCTAGGATCATCTCTTGCAAGTGGGAAAAGCCCTGGCATCATATGCATAGCCACTTTCACTCCAGAATCCCTTAGAATCCTGTTTGCTTCAATGACATCCTCAACAGTGTGTCCTCTTTTGATTTTTTCGTAGATGTGATTATGGATGGTTTGAACACCTAATTCCACCCTTGTAACTCCCATATTCAACATTCTGTCAACATGAGGTTCCTTACAGTAGTCTGGTCGGGTTTCAAAGGTCATTCCAATGCATCTCACTTTAGAGCTTTCGTTTATCCTTTGAATGTCATCTATAAGCACATAATCGCTTGGAGGATAGGTTTTAATGGCATTGTTGCTATATGGGGGATACTCTAAAAGGTCTTCCTTATTGAATGATTCAATATCTCCGATTTCAGTTATGTTTTCAAGAATCACTCCAAAGTCACTCATTGCCTTTAGGCATTGTGAAACGAACCATTCCTGATAGCAAATGTCTTTTGAAGGGAATGTTCCTCCCATGATAATGAGTTCAACCTTATCGATTGGATGGCCTACCTTGTGCAATTGCTTTAGGCGGTTGTAGCACTGGACATATGGATGGAACTTAAACATCCTTCCTCTAAGCGCTGCAGGTTCCTCTCCAGTATAGCTTGGAGGTGCAATGTCACTTTCAGGACAATAATAGCATCTTCCATGAGGGCATTGGTGCGGATGGCACATAACTGCAACGATTGCCACTCCAGAGATTGTTCTGGTTGGTTTCTTTCTTAAGATGTTTGAAACTATCTTCTTCTCTTCAAGACTTGCATGTTCGAGGATTACAGAATTGCTCATAAATTTTTTCAAATTCCTATCTCTGCAGAGCTGTCTTTTTTCCACTTCAAGCTCACGGCGAGTAGTTATCTTTCCATTTATGATATCTTCTATGATAATTCGACATGCTTCTTCCATTAGGTTCACCATCTATAAGTTTTTTTTTTATTTTAATTGTTTTACCAATTATATCAGTTTCATTTTTTATTGACTAATATTATATTTGTTTTTAAAATATTAATTTATTATCATAATTATATAAATTTTATTACTTTAAAAATATTTAGATAAGTTTATATAATTTTCAATTCATATTCTAACATAATGGTGATTATGTTAAAATAACTTTTTAGTTATATGGCCATTTCCAAAAATCAAAATATATTTTGGTTAGTTTTAACATAATTTCTTAAAAATTAATAATTGAGGTAATAGAATGAAAATTAAACAATTATTAGGTATGATGGCTTTAGATGCTAATGCTAATGAAGTAGGTAAAATTGATGATGCTGAATTTGATCCTAAAGAAGGTAAAATCACTGCTATAACCATTGTCCTTAAGAAAAACTTCATCTCCTCCAACAAAATCGAAATTGACTTTGAAGATGTAAAAAGCATTGGAGATTACGTTTTATTAGATAAGGAAATCAACAAAGAAGCTGCAATTGAAGAAGCTGAAAAAGCAAAAGAAGCTAAAGAAGAAGTGGAAGAAGTTGAAGCTGAAATTGTTGATGATGAAGCAGAAGCAGAAGAAGAGGCTGAAGAAGCAGCTGAAGTAGAAATAGAATAAATTTAAATTTTTATTTATTTTCTTCTTTGAAGACTTTATTAAAACTTATTGGTGATAATATGAGTTTTTGTGATATTCGAGGAGAAACAATTGATGTAGGTACTTTTATAAGATATACTGGTACTGGTACCATAAGCAAAGTTGTTGACTTGAAAGAAGAAGACAATGAGCAATGGGTAAAATTAGATGAACCTGCCTTATGGTATGCCGCTGATACTTTAGAAGTTGTTAATGAAAAAGACATCGTTGATTCAGATAACCTTGATAAGGGCACTCTTGAGCAAGTCAAGGACATTAAGGAAGGCTATGAAGAACTCAATGCTAACTTAAACGATATTCAAGGTTGTGAAGGTGGAGGATAATTCTCCTCTTCTTTATTTTTTCTTTTTTTTTAAGATTTTTACACTATCAAGATTAAAATCAATCTATATATTTTATAATTTAAAAATATTTTTTTTCAAGATCCTTCTTTTTAAAAATAGTAAAGAGATAATTAATTAATATTTATCTGCGAATTTTTTAATGTTATGAGCTAATTTTGGTCCAATTCCTTCGACTTTTTGAAGCTCTTTTTCTGAATATGGTCTTAAGTCATCGCCGAACACATCAACCAATGCTCTTGCGCGACGTCTTCCCAAACGTTTAACTCCAATAACAAGGGGGATTATGTCTTCCTTTACACCGTAATATAGTCTTGCAGAAAGGAAATCCAAATCTTTTGAATAAGCATACTTTCCAAGAACTTCAAGAGTATTCTTTGTAAAGCGGACAAGCAATGAAGCTTCATATGCAGAGCGTCTAGTGGATGAAGAGTATACATGATAAGCATTTTCAATTTGGTACTCTGTCCTTTCGTTGATCCATTCAATCAAAGACACTGCTGTTGCTTCAGGGTTTCCAATGTCAATGGCGAATAGGCCATAGTTTGATAGCATTTCACGAACAGGGTCCTTGGATTTTCTACCCTTGAATGCAATGAGAGGCATGTCTGGAGTTTGGGCTAATTGGTAAATAAGCTCTTCAGGCTTAAAGTCATCAAGATTGTTTGCATATTCCTTGATTTTAACAGCAGTTTCAACGCTATAATTGGACCTTGCTATCAGATTACCGAATGGAGTTGTCTTGAGTCCTCTTGGTGTAGCCTGCAAGATCTGATTCTGAAGCAGGAATTCCAAAGCGTTCATGATTTCAAACTTTAAGCTTTCTTCAGCAAAGAAACTCATGGAAGAGTTTGCAGTCATTTGATATCCATAAAAGGTTTTTGTGAAGAAGTCCTGAAGCTCTTCAGGAGTTTTTGAGAGAGTGGATGCCACTTGTGCGATTATCTGCTTGAATACAGCATCCTTGTTTTCAATTAATTTAGAGTTTGTAGGTTCTACCTGGCCATTGATGTAACGCTCTTCAAGAGTGATTGCCTCTTCCATGGATTTGGCAATCAAGTAGGAATATCCGGTATCGTCATATTGAGGCCTTCCGGCTCTACCTGACATTTGCTCATAATCAAAGACAGGAATCGCTTGAGGACCATCTGAAGTCCATCTTGTATAGTCTCTGATAACCACATATTTTGAAGGAAGGTTAACACCATACATTAAGCTCGGAGTAGCTGCAATCATTAGGATATTACCGTTTCTGAATTCCTCTTCAATGATTTCCTTTTGCTCACTGAAAAGGCCTGCATGGTGGAAAACAGCACCGTTTTCACAGCTTTCAGCTAATTTAATGCAAGTTGAAGTTGGTCTTGATCCCTTTTTTTCAGGCACTGCAAGCAACTTATCCGCAACTTCCTTGAAGTGTTGCTTTTGCTCAGCTGTAGTTTTCTTTTTCAATTTTCCTGCAACATAATTTGCAAGGCTTTCTGTAAATCTTCTTGTTGATACAAAGCTCAATGCCTGTGCATCATCGGATATTGCCTTTTCAATAACCTTTACAACAACATCATTCTTGTTTTTTGTATTGAACATTTCAGCATCCAATACATCCTTGTTTAATGGCACTGGCCTATAATCATGTTCAACAACAGTTGCATCCAACCAGCTTTCGATTTCACCCATATTTTCAAGTGTTGCAGACAATGCAATGATTCTTAAGCTTGGATTGATTATTTTTGCCCTTGTTATTGCACATTCGATTGTAGGGCCTCTTGTAAATTCTCCGATCATATGGAACTCATCGATGATTAATGTATCGACTTCCCTTAATGCATCCCATGAAAATCTTGTCAATGCATCAAATGATTCAAAGACCATCACTGACAAGTCTGAAGATGATGGGTGTTTTCCTACCTTTATTCCAAATTCCTCGAATTTCTTGAATTCCTTAACCTTCTCATTTTGGATTGAAAGGAGAGGTGCAGCATAAACTGCTTTTCCGCCATCTAAAATGGATTTGAGAGCTGCCATTATTCCAAGCACGGTTTTCCCACTTGCAGTAGGTATTGCTATGACACAATTCCTATTGTTTTCAAGGTATCCTGATTCGATCACTGCCTTTTGGGCAGGGTTGAAATCCTCAATGTATGGATAGCAGCTATTGATTATTGTCTTAATGTTTTCAGGGATGTTTTCCATATAAATCAGTCTAATAATTTTTATAAATGAAATAAAAGATTAATTTTTATAATATGTTTGTATTTAATATATAATCTTGATTTTCTTAGAGCATTTGGTAAGTTTTAAAATTTAAAAGGATTAGATTTTTTCTTTCTTAAGAACTATAATGTCAGAAATCTTAGTGTCTGGATATTGTCCGTTCTCATCCTTTTCAACTGCTTTTGTCATGTCCCAAATGGTGAGCAATGCTACGCTCACTCCAGTGATTGCTTCCATTTCCACACCGGTTTGACCAGTTAATCTGCATTCGCATGTTGCAGTGATTTCCTCTTCTCCAAGATCAAATTCTATTTCAATTCCACTTAAGTTCAATGGATGGCAAAGAGGGATAATGTCAGATGTCTTTTTTACAGCTTGAATTCCGGCTATTTGAGCAGTTGTCAATACATTTCCCTTCTTGATTTCAGCATTCTTGATCATTTCAATTGTTTCCTTTTGAAGATGAATCTTTCCGCTTGCCACTGCAGTTCTTCTTTGCTGTGGCTTAGTTCCAACTTCCACCATATGAACTCCAGTTTCAGTTAGGTGAGTAAATTCTTTTTCTCCCATTTGATAACCTCTAAATTAATTGATAATTTTGTAAATATGTTTTCTTTAATTTAGTTTATTTTTTATTATTAATAACTATTATCCAAAATTTGAGTATAATTTAGCTTAATAATTATTATTTTTTAATTTAAATGAATTTTATTAATTTAAATTAATTTTTAAATGTTTTTATAATTTTTAATTCAATTCATCATAAGGCAATTCGGTTTCTCCAAAGTCTTTTGCCCTATCTCTTGCATTTGACTTGAATCTTTCCATCAACTCTTCATCGCTTAAAACCCTATCGATGGCATTAGCCAAGTTTGATGGGTCATTTGGATCTATCAGTAATCCGACATCTTCTGTGATTATCTCTTTTATTCCACCAACATTGCTTCCAATAACTGGCTTTCCACAGGATAATGCTTCAATGAGTACAAGCCCAAAGCTTTCGCTTAATGATGGCAATACGAGAAGATCGCAGCTTGGTATTATATCCTCGACATCTCCTCTGGAACCTGTAAAGTAAACATTTTCAATATTTTCCTTTTCACATTTTTCCTTAAGCTCTTTTGATTGTGGCCCATCACCAACTATGACAAGATTGGCTTCTATGCCCATTTCTTTTTTAGCTTCAATTAGCACTTCAACATTCTTTCTTTTAATTATATTTCCGACAAATAAAATGATAGGTTTGTCTGTATCTATGTTGAATTCTTGAACCAATTCTTTTTTAAATTTGTCCTTGTTTTCTTCTGTAGTTTTAAACTTATTGACATCTATACTATTCCAGTGCAATCTTGTCTTTTCTTTAATATTTGGAATATTTGTCTTTATGATTTCCTCTTTCAAAGTTTCACTTACAGCAAGGACCACATCAGCATCCTTAAGCACTTTATTGATGAGGGGTCTTGTGAACTTTTGCTTTTTGTAGGTTTCAAACATGTCTGATCCATGTGAAGTTACATAGGTTTTGGTGTGGGTTGATTTTCCAGCCTTTACGCTTGCCCATCCTGCAGGGAGCAAATAATGTCCGTGGATAATGTCTATGTTTTCCCTTTCAATCAATTTCTTAAGCTCTCTTTTAGCATTGATTGCAAAGAATAATCCTCGAAGTCCTGGAATGTTAACTCCTTTAGTGCCTATAACATGGATTCCATCAATATCCTTAATGTCCTTGTGAGGGTAAGTGATTACATACACTTCATGACCTTTCTTGACCAATTCCTTTGATAATGTGTGTATATGAACTCCAACTCCTCCAATATGTGGTGGAAACTGTCCAACCATAGCAATTTTCATGTTTTAACCTCTTTCAATTTAGAAAATTTTGAATTAATTAATCTAATATTAACTAAACATTACTTAATGTTATAATATATCTTATTAATTCTATTTATTCTTATATAAAATTGCTTGAAAAAATAGTGGGATGTTTTAAAAATAGTAAAAATATGTTTTTAAAATGAGTGTTGAAAATTTAATTTATAAGAAATGGTAAAAATATGTTTTTAAAATGGGTGT
>NZ_JAEDCO010000013.1 GCF_016294135.1 Methanobrevibacter ruminantium | reverse complement strand
AAGAGATTTTTGCAATAGGATAACCTGTTGCCTTAGATGCAAGTGCACTACTTCTACTTACACGAGGGTTTACTTCAATGATCTTATATTCATTGGTTTCAGGATTTAAAGCAAATTGGATGTTACATCCACCGTTAATTCCCAAGTTTCTAATGATCTTGATGGAAGCATCCCTTAAATTTTGACATACTTCATCATTAAGGTTTTGAATAGGAGCAACTACAATACTGTCTCCTGTATGGATACCCATTGGGTCCACATTTTCCATGTTACATACAATGATACAGGTATCGTTCTTATCTCTCATTACCTCAAATTCGATTTCTTTCCATCCGAGAACAGATTCATCGATTAAAACTTGGTTAATGTAACTCATGTCAAGACCATGAGTGGTAACTTCAATAAGCTCTTCCTTATTATGAGCCACTCCACCACCAGTACCACCTAAGGTGAATGCGGGACGTACAATTACAGGATAACCAATTTCCTCAACAGCCTCTAAAGCCTCTTCAACAGATTCAACAGCATGACATTTAGGAATAGGTTCATCCAACCTATCCATAAAGTTAGCGAACAAGTCTCTGTCTTCCACATCTGCAATTGTTTGAACATCAGAACCAATAACCTTAATGCCTTCCAAAAGACCTAATTCTCCAAGTTCAGTTGCAATGTTTAAACCGGTTTGCCCTCCCATAGTAGGCAAAATAGCATCAATATTCTCTTTTTCAATAATCTGAGCAACAAGTTCTGGAGTCAACGGTTCGGTATAAACGGTATCTGCCATATCCATATCGGTTTGGATGGTAGCAGGATTACTGTTTACAAGAACAGTTTCCAATCCCTCTTCTCTAAGTGATTTACAAGCTTGAGAACCAGAGTAGTCAAACTCCGCAGCCTGACCAATCTGAATAGGTCCAGAACCAATTATAAGCACTTTTTTAATATCCTCATCAACAGGCATATTATCCTCTCTCAATCCACATTAAAGTAATAATTTTATAATTTTTAAAATTTTAATAATTCAATAATCAATTAATATAATCAATTAAATACAATGAAATTCTAATCCTAATACTCCTTAATCATATTTCCAAATTCTTCAAACAAGACTTTTGTATCATTTGGACCTGGGCCAGATTCTGGGTGGTATTGGATAGTCCTTAAAGGCAATTCCTTATGCGAGAATCCTTCTGGAGTACCATCATTTAAGTTGATTTGGGTTAATTCCAAATCAGTTCCCTTCAATGAATCTGGAGTTATAGCGAATCCATGATTTTGAGAAGTAATGAAAACTTTTCCAGTTTGCAAGTCTTTTACTGGTTGATTTGCTCCCCTGTGACCAAATTTCATTTTATAGGTAGTAGCGCCAAATGTCTTTGCAATTACATGCTGACCCATACAAATACCAAATACAGGGAACTTGTTAATTAATTTTTCCACATTTGCAATTGTGTCAGTTAATCTTTCTGGGTTTCCAGGACCTGGAGATACCATAAGTCCATTTACACCATAATCCAAAATGGTTTGATAATCAGTATCGTAAGGGAATAAAGCAACACCAATATCATTTTCCAAGAAACAGTTAATAATGTTCTTTTTAACACCACAATCAAGAATAGCTACAGTTTTATCAAAGTCACCAAAAGTCTTTATTTCAGGAGTTGACACTAAAGGAACCAAGTCTAAATCAATGATGCTTTTATGCTCTTGAGCACGAGCTACAAGCTCATCATCATCAATCTCTTCAGTAGCGAGTGCTGCTTTAAGAGAACCTTTTTCACGAATCTTCAAAGTTAAGTCTCTTGTGTCGATATCTTCAATTCCAGGTACCTTGAACTCTTTCAAGAAGTCATCTAAAGTCTTCTTAGTACCAAAATTGGATAATTTCTTACAAGCTTCTCTCACTACAAAACCTTCAACCTGTACCTTATCGGATTGATACCATTCTTCACTGACTCCGTAGTTACCTTCCAAAGGATAAGTTGACATCAATATCTGTCCTTTGAATGACGGATCAGTAAGCGCTTCGGTATAACCAGACATACCGGTTGAGAAAGCAAGCTCACCTACAGTTACTGTTTCATAACCAAAGGCTTCACCTTTTAGAACAGTTCCATCTTCTAAAGCTAATTTTGCTTCATTTCCCATATTTTCACCATTTTATTCATTGTATTTAATCTAAAATAATCATCAAATTAAATAGCAATCTAAAGTATTTTCCATAAAAAATGATACTTTTTGCTAAATTAATTTACCTTAATTATTTATGTAATTTATTTAATTTAAACTATTCTATAAATCAGATTTTTATAAAAAAATATTATGAAAAATCCATAGAATTTTATTAAATTTTTACTAAACATTACATTATAATATAATATCTATTATACAAAATATTTTAAGTTATCTATTGAAAAAATAAATTTTAGAAAAATAGGTTAAAAACAGTTAAATTGTTAATAAAAAATAAGTGATTATTAATAAAAATTGAACAAGAATTAATGAAAAAATAAAAAATAAAAAACAAAAATTTGAGTTAAGCCTTGAGTAAATTCTAAATTAAGTTTTGATAAATTTTGAGTTAAACTTTGAATAAATTTTGAATTAAACTTTATTAGAAATCAGCGTTCCTCACTAGAACATCTATCAAATTTCACTTGCTTTGAAATCTCTCTTTTTCTTTTTTCTGAAATCTCAGCATTCATTTGATTCATGAAATCATCAAATTTCTGTGAATCATTGGAATCATTACCTTTTCCATCCAAATAATCCTCTTCATTGGATTTGAGAAAATCTGATTTGTTTAGATTGGACTTGATCATGGAATACCTTACAACCAATTCATCATAAAACCATCTGACTGCAAATCCATCAGAACTGCTTAATGAGACTAAATGTTTAGTATAGCCATTTTTAGAATAAACGATAACTATGGAGGAATATAATGAAGACAAGTCAGACTTATTAAGTTTCAAATCAATGATTTCACTATAAAAAATCTTTAGAGATCCCATGGATTTTCGTTGGAGCAATGATTTCTTTTTCAGTAAAATATAATTTTCCTCCAGTGCAGTCTCAGAGATGATGTTTGAACTCATGCAAGATCTTGAAAAAGCTTGAAAGTCCAAATCATTACCATCATCTTTAGAGCTTAATCTCTTTTGTGAAAAAGAAAAATTAAGAAGATATCTAAAATCTGGGGAGTAATTAGAATTGTTTTGTTCCATAATATCACTAAGAATTAAAATTACAAATTTGTCATTAAATTGAAGTATTAATTTTTCCCTCTAAAAAGTACAATAAAATTAAGTAAATCACCATTGATCCGAAATAGCAGATAACATCAATAAAGTCAAATATTGCTCCTGCTTTGATAAACAGTGCCACATATTCCCATACGAATGAAGCTAAGACAGTCACGATGATTATTAGCCAGACATTAGTCAATTTATAAGGATAAACAAGATTTAAAAAGCTTAATAACACAACAATAGCTAGAAAATCATTGAAATAAAACATGAAAAACCAATTGATATCATGCAAAAAATGATTGTTCAATAAGTAAAGGGACAAACCTGCAATCAGGATAATGAGATTATATATTCTAAATCTTTTATTATTCTTCTCAAATGAGAATCTTTTAAGTAAAATCTCTAAATCAAACATTCAAATCAATTAGTTAGGAAAGCAAATAGTTTTTTAATTAATCGAAAGTCATGATAAAAATAGCTACCAATAAAACAATAACCATTATAATAATCAATAAAGAAGTGTTACTAAATGAGATGGACTTATAAAACCCATTGACGCTTCCTTGATTATCATATCCATCATATTCCCTTTGATTATAATCCCTTTTATAATCCTCATTATCTGTTTCTATTATCTGCTTATCCTTTACTTCATAATCATCAATTTCAATAATGTCATCAGCCATACTATCACATGCCTTGTTTCTGATTAAAAATTTATAAATACTTTTATAAATAATTGTTTAAATAATTGTCTTAATAAATTATAGATATCTATAAAAATAATTAAAATAATAATTAAAAAATAATAATTAAATTATGATTTAATTTATATGTTTTAAAAATCTGAAGGTGAAAATATGAACCAATTCTGTCCGAAATGCGGAACAAAACTTTTTGACCCTAATGCTAAATTCTGTAGCCAATGTGGAGCTAATTTAACTGAAAAAAAGGAAATAGATCCTAAGAACCTGCCAGAAGAAAGAATCGATTTAAGGGAAGGCATGACAAATAGAAACACTGGAATGTGGAAATCAACCAAATGGGGAAGACGAAAGAAAAAACCAGTTAATTGGGACATGGAAAAATAATGAATTCATACATTAAATAAATAATGAATTTATACATTGGATAAAATTAAAAAAGATAATTAAAAAAGATAATTAAAAAAGATAATTAAAAAAGATAATTATAATATTGGTAATAATATTGGAGATTACAAAATGAAAACAAAAGATGAAATTGGAGAAAAGATTGAATTATTGAATGATAAGATTGCAGGGTTAAGAGCAGAGAAAGATGAACTCTCAAATGAGCTTAAAGTAATCCTTGCAGGATCAGAATTGCAATCCATTATGTTAACAAGCACTTTAGTCAATTCTGAAGCTCAAAATCGTGACCTTCTTGAAAGGTTCGAGAGAAGGGCTGAAGAATTAAACAAAAAGTATGAAGAAGCATCCGTTGAAGAAAATATAGAAATGAAAAATCAAGTCCATGCTATGATTTGGACAAATGACATTAGATTGGATACCATCAAATGGGTTCTTGAAGAAGACGATGACACAATTTAATTAAAAAATTTTTATTATAAGTTCATATTTCTTAAGAGATAATACTATGAAAAAGATTATTCCCTTATTGCTTTTATCATTAATCATTTTATGCCCGATAATTGCTGAAAGTGCAGATGCAACCAGTGTATTTCTAACTTCAGACAATTTGCATGAGCATGATGCCGATTTTGCAAGATTAAATGATATCAAAGAAAGAATTGAATCAAAAACCAATGGAGACATCGTTGTTGTGGTTGATGATTCAGCTTCAAATCCTGGAGAAGGGACAAGGGTAATGGCAGCCAGATGTGATGTGGCAGTTTCAATAGCTGGCGCTTGTGCAGGAAATTTAGTTGACCTTGCAGACTATTCCACTAAAGTCAGCAAAAAGATCATTTATGTAAATGCAGGTACACTTGACTTGAATACCATAAATTTCCTTAGAAGGTCTTATGATGACAATTGGTCACATTATACATTCGCATCAGTGCAAAGCCCTGGAAAGTTCTTGAATGATGCAGGAATAACCTTGATTCAACCTGCACAAGAATATCCTGATGATTGCTACAAAGGAATAATCGCATATGACAGCGATAATGTTAACGAATATATCGCAAATGAAATCATTAATTCAATTTATGCTGGAACAAACGAAAACAAGCAATTGGATACAGATTTAATAGTTTATCACAAGTTAGACCCTAAATACTTAGCAGAAGATTCCAAAAAAATTGTTGATGGCCATGGAAATGATATGCAGGAATCATACGGTTCCTACACCACTCAGCAATTACTGTATATGAGCGCTTCATACATTGGAGGATATGCTTTAGAAGTTCCTGGAGAATTTAGAGCACCTGACAACCCACAAAAATATTCAAGCTTTACAAAAGGGGAATATTCATTTAACGATTACTATAATATGGCAGATATTGTTGTAGACTATATGAATGAGCATGGAAAAGCACCAGATTCAATTAATTATGAAGGTGCAACCATCGGTTATTATGACTTGGTTTACAATTTTGCACTTCTTACAGAAGATGACACAAGTGCAAGCACTATGAATTTCCCATCTGAAATGGCATTCTACAAATATTACAGAGATTTACTATTTGAACTCTTGCCAATAGGAATGATAATCGTTGCAATAATTCTAATCCTATTGATAGTGAGGAGCATAATAAGAAGAATAAAAAGAAGGATAAGAAGAAGAAAGGAAAGAAAGTACAGGAAAAGAATGCAAAGAGAAAGATATGGCAGAAATCCTAGACAATTCCATAGGAATATAGATTCAAGATATTATTCAGATTACGATTATCCTTCCAATCAGCCAAAAAGATTGCATAGGCAAGAAAGAAGACGCAGATAAATTAAAATAGATAGAATTGGAAAAATTTAAAAAAAATTTAAAGATTAAAATTAATTATACAAGGAGTTTGAAAATGACAGAAGCTCAAAATGATGCAAAAAACGAGGAATATATTGATAGTTTAAAAGATGAAATAAGCTATTTAAGAGAGATTCTAGCCAGCAAACTCTTTGAAGAAGATAATTTGATAAATTTCACATGCAGAGAAATTGAAACAGATTATTCCTTAAAATTTGGAGTTTATAAATACAAGATTAAAGATTACAAGCTTAAAATCAAGAAAACAAAAAGAACTATAGAATTGATTAAGAAAATGGTTAATCAACAATCCACTAATCAATTCAACAAGGAATTAAGTGATTTAGAGGAAAATCAAATCAAGATCAATAAGACCAAAATCAATAAGCCAAAAATCAATATGAGTGAAATTGAAAGCCATATTGAAAATGAGTTTAAAGAGGAAGATTTGGAATTGCAGACAGAAACTGCAAAAGTGAATATCCTTATTGAAGAGCATAAAAACAATTTAAGCAAAAAACAGGATTTTAAGGAATTGCACACAATTTATAAGGATTGCATAAGAAAAATCCATCCTGATCTATTGCTTGAACCAACAGATTATGAGGAAAACTTGTTTTATAGTTCCAAAGAGGCCTATGAAGATAGGGATTTGGAAGAATTGAAGTCCACACAAAATCTAATAATCAGGCATGAAATTGAAAATGAACTAAAAACCCTAGAAGACTATGAAAAGCTTAGAAACAAGCTGGAAATCAATATCGAACTTGAAGATAAGGAAATTTCAGAAATAGTCAACTCCAAGCCATATACCCAACAGAAGTTCCTATTGGATACCAAAAAAGTGAATAACTATAGGGAAGGATTGGTTACTTCTTTATTGGAAGTTGAAAAGGAGTATATAAAAATCAATAAAGACTTAAGTGAACTTAAAAAAGAGAACAATCTTAGCTATAAATTAGATTTGACTAAAAATAATCCAAATAATTAATTTTTTTTAATTTATTAAATTAATTAATTGATTAATTTTATTAATTATTTTTTTTAAATTTTTTTAAATTTTTTTATTAATTTATTTAAATTTTTAATTAATTGCTTATTTTATTGGTGCTGAATAACATAACATAAGCATCAGATCCATCCTCATAGTAATTAGGCACTTTCCTATCAATTTCAAAACCGAATTTTTGATAGAAACTGACAGCAGCTTCATTATGGGACTTCACTTCCAAAGTTACCCTATGGATATCAATATTCCTGAATATGCTTATTGCCATCATAAGCAATCGAGTTGCTATATGCTGTCTGCGGAATTTGCTATCAACTGCAAGAGCAATTATATGACCTAAACCTTCTTCTTTTACCCAAAAAATGATATACCCTACAATCTCACCATCTTCAACAGCAACAAGAAATCCTGCGCCGATTTCATATAATTGCTGAAGAATAGCCAATTCATAAGGTGTGGAAAAGGACTCTACTTCAATTTGATACACTCTGGCCAAATCAGAAGGGACAAATTCACGAATAAACATAAAAAACACTTTAAAAATCAAATAAATATTATTTTCTAATCATTTTTCTAATTGAAAATTTATATTAATATTATTTAATTTACTCCATTAAAAATATTTCTAAAAATTAAATTAAAAGCATGAAAGTGAGATAAAATAAAACAGAAATAGAACATATTAAATTATTAAAAGACAAATACATTATTAAGAAATAAAAAACTTAAAAAGGAATAAAAATGTGGAACGATTTAGAGGAATTCATTCTTAAATTAGCTATTGAAAATAGTGAAAAAACCGGCAAAAAAACAAAAATAGTTGAAATTGGAGCGGGAAAATTCCAAACAATATCTAAAAATTTAAGTGAAAATGAAAATATTGACATTATAATGACAGATATTGATCCTGCAAATGAAAACATTATAAAAGATGATGTTTTCAATCCAAACATGAGTATCTATAAGGATGCAGACATATTGTTTTCAATAAGACCCCCTGCAGAATTGCAGGAAGAGATTATGAAAATAAGGGATAATGTTGACGCTACATTAATCATAAAACCATTGTTCAATGAAGATTTGAACATGAAAACCAAAAAAATGAAGTTAAAAAATTATAATCGTGCTTCATTTTACATATATGAAAGATAAATAAGGGATTTTGAAAGTTAAAACCTTAAAGATTTAAATAACATAAATTAAAGATATAAATTTACACATTATATATCATATATAAATATAGTATAAAAAATCATGAAAATCTCAAAATGGAGATTTCAAAAAACTATTTTTAGCAAATTATGAACTTGGGGATTATATTGATAGAAGAAATATTAAAGCAGTACTCCACTCAAAAAGAAGGATTGAACAGCGCTGAAGCTAATGCTCGATTAGAAAAATACGGCTTAAACAAGCTTCAGGAAAAGAAAAAAGATAGTCCTTTGAAATTATTTTTATCCCAATTCTTGGATGTTTTAATATTCATGCTTATAATTGCAGCCATTGCAAGCTATATGATTGGAAATCATTTGGATGCAATTGTTATACTTATAGTTGTAATAATTAACTCAATAATCGGTTTTACCCAAGAATATCGTGCGGAAAATGCTATGGAAAAGCTTAAAAGTTTAGTCCATACAGATGCACACGTTAAAAGAGATGGGCACATCAAAAGAATCCCTAGTGAAAATCTTGTTTTAGGGGATATTGTAATTCTTGAAGAGGGAGATAAAGTTCCTGCAGATTTGATTTTAATTGAATCTTATGATTTGAGAGTGGATGAATCCTCCTTAACTGGAGAGTCTGATTTTGTTAAAAAAGATACCAATTATGAAAGAGTATCCGATTTCTCAAATAAGATTAAAGATATTAAAAAATATTCAAAAGAGGAAGATATCCAATCTAAACTTGTATCCATGAATTCAAATGTAATCTTTGGAAAAGGAACAGGTGTTGTAATAGCTACTGGAATGGAAACAACCATCGGAAGAATAGCTACCATGATTCAAGAAGATGCAGAGGAAACACCTTTAACAATTCAAGTGGGCAGATTAGGTAAAAAAATTGGAATACTCTCCATAATCGTTTGTATACTCGTATTCATCATAGACTTTTATCAAGCCATGGACATTCTTGAAAGCTTTATGACCGCAGTTTCTCTTGCTGTTGCAGCTATTCCTGAAGGTCTTCCTGCAGTCTTGACTTTGACTTTGGCATTAGGAATGCAAAAGATGGCAAAATCCAATGCAATCGTTAAAAAATTGTCATCTGTAGAAACATTAGGATCATGCACTTACATCTGTACAGATAAAACTGGAACTTTAACAGAAAACAAAATGACTGTTAGAACCCCTTTCTTAACCAGTCAAGAGAATGGTGTATTAATTGCAGGATTATGTAACGGAGTTAGATACGAAGATGATGAATTGATTGGAAACCCCACTGATTTGGCATCATACCACTTCGCACTTGACAATGATTTTGAAAAGCTCAAAGCGAATAGGAATTTTGAAAAAGAATTGGAAATACCTTTTGACAGCAATAGAAAAAGAATGACCTTCATTTACAGTGAAGCTGATGAGGATGACAATAAAGATTATTACGTTTTAACAAAAGGAGCTCCTGAACTGATTTTAGACTTATCTGATAAGATCGATTTCAATGGCCATATAAACAATTTTGACAGTTCAACCAAAAAGGAAATAATGCGTGAAATTGACAGAATGACAAAAAGGTCATTAAGGGTCATAGCTCTTGCTTACAAAAAGCTTGACAATGAGGGATATGAAAAGATTTCAGATTTGGACAATGAGGAAATAGAAAAAGGAGATTCCAAAATACATAAAACATATTCCGAGAATAAGCATCATGGAGAAACTTTTGAAAAAGATTTGATATTTGCTGGTCTTTTAGGAATTATGGACCCTCCAAGACCAGAAGCTATTGACGCTATAGCAGATTGTCAAAAGGCAGGAATCAACGTAGTGATGATTACCGGAGACCATAAGGACACTGCAACTGCAATAGCTATGGAATTAGGCATTCTCCCTAGAGACTATTATATTCATGAAAAAAATTATAATAATGTAATTCTTACTGGACAGGAATTGGAAGATTTAAGTGATGAGGAATACAATGAAATTGCAAAGGACATCAAAGTTTATGCAAGAGTGTATCCTGAACAGAAAAGAAGAATCATTGAAGTTCTCCAAAACCATGGTGAAATCGTATCAATGACTGGTGATGGCGTAAATGATGCACCAGCACTTAAAAAGGCTTCCATTGGAGTAGCTATGGGTAGCGGTACAGATGTCACAAAAGAATCTGCAGATATGATCATACAGGATGATAACTTTGCTACAATAGTCTCTTCAATTAGGGAAGGAAGAACAATCTTTGATAACATCAAAAGATTCTTAAAATTCCAATTATCCACAAATGTTGGAGCGATATTGACAATCACTATTGGGTCATTATTGCCAATACCAACGCCATTTACTCCAATTCAACTTTTATGGATCAATATAATAATGGATGGCCCTCCAGCGCAATCATTAGGTTTGGAAGGTTCCGAAAAAGACATAATGAGAAGACCTCCTGAAAAAGGAGAATTGATCAACAGAAAAACAATGATCAAGATCACAATTTCTGGAATGGTTATGGCAATCGGAACATTAGGACTATTCATTTATGAATTAAATAATGGAGTAGGGGATGTGAAGACCAAGGCAATTACAATTGCATTTACAGTATTCGTATTGTATCAATTGTTTAATGCATTGAATTACAGGTCCAGTTCAAAAACAAGAAATACCGTACTTTGGTTATCTCTTATTGGATCATTCATATTGCAAGTCCTTGTTATATATGTTCCATTCCTTCAAACAATTTTCAAGACCTGTGCAATTGGATTATTTGAGTGGGTCTTAATCATCATTGTTTCAGCAATAATCTTAGTGACAGATAAAATTGCCAATAGAATTGTAGATGGAAACATTTAAACCGGTACATTAACTATGGTGCATGAATCATTGTACATGAATTAGGATACATGAACTGGATGTGAAAAATTTAAAAAAATTATAAATAGTATATTAACAAAAATATTATTAAATAAAATTATAATTATTAAATTAATTATTGATTTTTTTTAGGAGGAATATTATGAATTTAATAGCAGACATTATTAACGGACTTTCATCAATGTCCATTGTTATGATCATAGGTTTCATTTTTGTTGTTGCATTAATGACAGTCATAGCAAAAAAAGCTTAAGATAGATTTTTTATTAATTTTTAAAATTAATTTTAAATCATCCAAATATTTACCACCATAAATACTTTTTTTAACCATCACAAAAAATTTTATTATCAAAAAAAAATCATCATCAAATCCCTATTTTTTAATAAATTATTAAATTTTACTAACTGCATATAGATTACTATTTTTCAAAAATTATAATTAAAAGATTATTTTAATTAAATTAAAACTATGTGTTATTAAATTAAAAGTTTTATAAAAAGTACCAATTTAATGAAAGTTATGGTTGATTAAACTATGGTGAATTTTTTAATCAAAAAATTTAATTGAAAAATTGAATTTTTAATGAAAATTTAAAAAAAATGAAGATAAAATTAGAAAAAATTCAAGAATAAATAATTTAATAATTTTAACAAAATGAAAAAATTAAAATTTTTAAAATATGGAAATTTAAAAAATTTATAATTTGAAAAAATTAGAATTTAAAAAAATTAAAATTTCAAAAAGAATAGAATTTCAAAAAAATATTAGAAATTAAAAATAATAAAAAAAGTAATAATAGAAACGCCGAGACTGGGATTTGAACCCAGGCGGCTATTACACCACGGGATTTCAAGTCCCGCGCCTTACCAGGCTAGACTATCTCGGCATATGAATATGTAAAATAATATAAATATGATTAATAGTAATCTAATTAGAAAATTTAATATAAATTAAAAATAAAAGTATGAAAATTAATTCTGAAAATAATTTCAGAACAAAAACTTAATTATTTAAGTTCAATTTCAATACTTACGTTATCAGGAACGCTTACTTTCATAATTTGTCTCATAGCTCTTTCATCAGCGCCAATTCCAATTAAACGTTTGTGGATACGAAGTTCCCATTTTTCCCAAGTAGCTTTTCCTTCTCCATCTGGAGATTTTCTAGTTGGTACAACTAATTTTTTAGTAGGTAATGGAATAGGGCCAGAAATATCTACACCAGTTCTTTCAGAAATTTTCTTTAACTGGTCACAGACATAATTAATTTTTTCAGGATCAGTACCTGTAAGTTTAATTCTAGCTTGATTCATTTTAATCCTCCTTAAACAGGTTAATAATCTAGTTTAAACCTAAAATATGATTAAACTAGATTACTAGATTAAAACATACTATAGATTTAAAATAAATATTATTTAAAACCTAAAAATAAAGATTTGATTTATTAGAAAAATTAAAAACTTTCTCTAATAAATTTTCAAAATTAAAACTAAAAAAATAAAAAATGAATAATTTAATTAAAAATTAATCATTAATCTTATTTTTTGTCAGTTACTTTAAGACATAAACCAGCTGCTACGGTTTGACCCATATCTCTGATAGCGAATCTTCCCATAGGAGGAATGCTTGCAGCTTCTTCCATAACCATAGGTTTAGTTGGTTTAATTTGTACAATAGCTGCGTCACCAGTTTTAATGAAGTCAGGTTTGGTTGCTTCAGGTTGACCGGTAGCAGGGTCGAGTTTAGAAGTTAAGTCTAAGAAAGTACATGCAGTTTGTGAGGTGTGACAGTGGAATACAGGGGTGTATCCTACGGTGATTACACCAGGGTGTTGTAATACTACAACTTGTGCAGTAAATTCTTTAGCTACGGTAGGAGCGTCAGTAGTGTGTCCAGCTACGTCTCCTCTTCTGATATCGTTTTTACCTACACCTCTTACGTTGAATCCGATGTTGTCACCAGGTTCAGCTTCAGGGAAAGTTTCGTGGTGCATTTCGATAGATTTTACTTCACCAGATACTCCAGCAGGTTCAAAGATAACGTTGTCTCCTTGTTTCATGATACCAGTTTCTACTCTTCCTACAGGTACAGTACCTACACCAGTAATAGAGTATACGTCTTGAATAGGAACTCTTAATGGTAAGTCTACAGGTTTTTCAGGTGGTACTAATTTGTCTAATTCATCCATTAAAGGACTACCTTTGTACCAGGACATGTTACCGGAGAGTTCTTTGATGTTGTCTCCTTCAAATGCAGACATAGGAATGAAAGGAGTGGTTGCTGGGTCTCTACCGATGGATCTGAGTAAGTCAGATACTTCAGCTTTTACTTCGTTGAATCTGTCTTCACTGTAATCTACCATATCCATTTTGTTTACAGCGATGATTAATTGTTTAATACCTAAAGTCATGGATAAGAACATGTGTTCTTTGGTTTGTGGCATTACACCGTCGTTAGCAGCTACTACTAATACAGCCGCGTCAGCTTGGGATGCACCAGTAATCATGTTTTTAACGAAGTCTCTGTGTCCAGGACAGTCTACTACAGTGTAGTCGTATTTGTTGGTGGAGAATTTTTGGTGAGCTAAGTCAATGGTTACTCCTCTTTCTCTTTCTTCACCTAATTTGTCCATAACAAATCTGAATTTATCTTCACCTTCATCTAATTGTTGTTCAGCGATTGCACCAGCTTTTAATAATAAGTGTCCTACTAAAGTGGATTTACCGTGGTCAACGTGTCCAATAAATGCTAAATTTAAATGTTCTTTTGCTTTTGCCATTATAAAAACCTCTTTTTATAAATTGTATATAAGTTAAGTATATAATTAAGTAAAATTATTTGTTAAGTTATTTATATTGTTGAATATTTTTGAAATACTTATAAATTAATAATCAATAAATGTTATCAAAGATATATCAACGGATTTATTCTATAACTTACATGTAAAAATTACATGGTAACAATTACATGCAATATAAAATAAATCACATGTAATATAAGAATACTCAACTATATGTATATTATTATATTTTTTATAATATATAAACTATATGATTATACCACTATTTTTTTAATAATTGAAAAAACTAAAAAAACAGCGAATTAAGTGAAACTTAATGAAATTTAATTAAAAAGATAATTAATTAAAATAAAAAATTTAAATTAGGAAAAATTCCTAATTTAATAAAAACAAATCAGATAATTTAAGATAAAGATTATCTTAATTGCTTTGGGCTTAACCTAAGTAGTGGTCAGGACCAAATGGTTGTGGGGATAATCCTTTTCTTTCTCTGATTTGTCTGATAATTTGACTTTGCAATTCTCTTGGTAATCTTTCGAAACCGGAGTTTTCAGTAGACCATAAACATCTACCTTGAGTTGCAGATCTGATTTCACCAGCGAAACCAAACATTTCAGCTACAGGTACTTTAGCTTCAACGTTTACCATGTCACCTTCAGTTGGCATATCTACAATTTGACCTCTTCTGTTTAAGATTTCTTTAGTAACAGATCCCATATAGTCAGTAGGAGTGTTAATGAAAACTTTTTGAACAGGTTCAAGTAAGGTAGGGTCAGCCATCATCATACCACCTTTAATAGCGTTACGGATAGCTGGTAAAATTTGAGCAGGTCCTCTGTGAACTGCGTCTTCGTGAAGTTTTGCATCTACAAGAGTGAATTTCATACCCATTGCAATTTCATTTGCAACTGGACCTTCTTCAAGTGCAGATTCGAAACCTTCAATTACAAGCTCTTTGATCTCATCTAAGTATTGAATTCCACGAGTCATGTTGATGAATAAGGATTTGTTGTAAACATCCCATACTCTTCTAGCTTCTTCTTTATCAAGACCATGTTCAATGAATTTTTGAGCTTCTTCCTTATCTTTGATTTTACCTTCTTTGATGTCACCATTTTGCAATGCTTGGAAGATTGAATCTTCTAAAGGTGCAACTTCAAGGTATAATCTGTTATGCTTGTTAGGAGATTTACCTTCTACAGGGTTAGCAGTTTTTCCTGCAACGGTTTCTCTGTATACAACAATAGGTTCGGAAGTGTTGATATCTACACCTTTGTTGTTGATTCTTACACCAATAACTTCTAAGTGAAGTTCTCCCATACCGGAAACTAAGTGTTCACCAGTTTCTTCGTTAATGTTAACATGAATGGTAGGGTCTTCTTTTGCAGTTTGTCTTAATACTTCAATAAGTTTTGGTAAGTCTTTAGTGTTTTTAGCTTCTACAGCTACAGTAACTACAGGTTCAGAGATGTGTTCAATTCCTTCGAATTCTACAATCCTGTTTTCAGGAGAACAAATGGTTTCCCCTGCAGTAGCTCCTTTTGCACCAGTGATGTAAACAATGTTACCAGCAGGAACCTTTTCAGTAGGAACTCTTTCAGGACCGAAGAAAACACCAACTTGTTGTACTCTGGATCTAGCTTGACCTCCTACCAAGAACACTTCACTACCTTGTTCTACAGTACCACCGTATACTCTACCGGTAGCTACTTCACCAGCGTGCTTATCTACAGATACGTTAGTAACCATTACCGCTAAAGGTCCATCAGGGCTGGTGTTAACCATGGTTTGACCAGCTTCACTTTCAATGTCTCCATCCCAAATGTTAGGACATCTGTATTTTTGGGAAACTTCAGGAGAAGGTAAGTGTTCTACTACCATACCTAATAATACATCAGCTAAAGGTACTTTTTTAGCTAATTCTTTTTGGTTTTCATCATTACAGTAATCAATGATGTCTTTAAAGTTGATTCCGGTTTCTTGCATCATTGGAATGTTAATAGCCCAGTTGTGGTATGCTGAACCGAATGCTACACTACCGTCATCCACTTTTACAAGCCATTCCTCTTTTTTATCTTTAGGAGCCATTTTGCTGATTAATTTGTTAGCTTCATTGATGATTCCAATGAATTTGTTTGCTAATTCTTCTGGTCCTAATTTTACTTCGTTGATTAATCTGTCAACTTTGTTAATGAATAATACTGGTTTAACTTTTTCTCTTAAAGCTTGTCTGAGTACAGTTTCAGTTTGAGGCATGATACCTTCTACTGCACATACAACTACTACTGCACCGTCTACAGCCCTCATTGCACGGGTTACGTCTCCACCGAAGTCAACGTGACCCGGAGTGTCAATTAAGTTAATTAAATATTCATCATCATGATATTCGTGTACCATAGATACGTTTGCTGCGTCAATGGTAATACCACGAGCTTGTTCTTGTTCGTCAAAATCTAAGAATCTTTGATCTCCAGCAAGATCTTCAGAAATCATTCCTGCACCTGCTAAGAGATTGTCGGATAAAGTAGTTTTACCGTGATCAATGTGTGCACAAATACCAATGTTTCTGATATTTGTAGGTTGATACATCAATTCTTTGATTTTTGCAATCATTTTGTCTCGTCTACTCAAAATCATCACCTATAAACATTAGTTTATTATTTTAGTCTATATCTAAGTCAATATTATGTCTTTTAAATAAAAAAATTAAAAAATTAAAGAATATAAAAATTAAACAGAATTCAAATTAGAATGCTTTCAAATTAGAATGCTTTTCTAAAAATTTAATTAAAAATTTAAAAAAGAAATTAAAAAGAAAATTCTGATTAATTCTATAATTATTAAAAACACTAAAATTAGTGTGCTGCTTTTGCAACTCTTTCTTTTTCTTCTTTTTTCTGTAAAGCGAAACTTCTGGTATCTTCTTCAGATGCAAAGATTAATTCGTTTGCTAAACATTCAGCTACAGATTTTCTGTTTTTGAATGCAGATTGTAAAGTTCCTCTAGTTAAGAATCCTAAAGAAAGGTCTACTCTTCTTTGTGGAGAAATGTCTACAGCTACTTGGTATCCAATACCACCATATTTAATACGGGTAGTTTCTTCACGTGGAGAAGTGTTTTCTACAGCAGTAACTAAAACTTGAACAGGGTTCTTTTTAGTTCTTTTGTGAATAATTTCTAAAGCTTCTTTTACAATATTGTAAGCTTTGTTCTTTTTACCAGAGTTTCTTTGGGTTCTCATGATTTTGTTCATTAATCTTTCTACAATAGAAACTTTGGATTTTGCGAATTGTCTTTTTACGTGTCTACCTAAAGTATGAGGAACGATAGTTTCATCTAAGCAGATGTATCTCTTTAAACCTAAATCTTGTACCTCTACTTCGTCAAGATCCCATTTATCAAATAATTTAGCCATGAAAATTACCTCAATTATCTTACTGGTTTATCAATTTTTCCGCTTACCATTTCGGATAAAGCAACATTGTTAACTTTACTTACTTTCCAACGAACTCCTGGAATGTCACCCATGGATCTTCCAGATGGTCCACCGATACCTTCAATCATAACTTCATCGTGCTCATCGATAAAACCGATTGCTCCGTCACCTGGTGCAAATGCAGTTAATTGTTTACCGTTTTTAATTAATTGAACACGAACACATTTACGAATAGCAGAGTTAGGTTGCTTTGCTTCAATTCCTACTTTTTCAATAACAATTCCTCTAGCCTGAGGTGCCCCTTCGAGAGGGTCTGCTTTTACATCTAAACGTAATGCTCTTCTTTTGTAATCTACGTCTTTCCATTTAAAATTTTGTCTATTCTTTTTAAGCTTTTTAGCAGCAAAAAGTCCTGGCATATTTATTCTTCCTCTTAAGTTTATAAGACAAGTGTCTTTTTTGAATAAATTACAAGATTAAAATAATTAATTCGATTTAGATAGAAGTCCACCGCTGCGATTTACTATTATACTCAAATCTATACTCAAACATCCAAACTAAGGTGATTAAGCTTAATTTAAACTCAAAATACTAAAATTATACGATAAAATAACCATATAATAGCAATCAAAACTCCTATACAAAATAGAATATAAGTATAGAATCTAATTAAATACATTAATTAAATGATTTTCTGTATTGATTTAATTAATGTTTGAATCATTGAAATTCGATTATTGAAATTCAATGATATGAAAATAATATAGGTAAACTATAATAAATAAAGAAAACTATAGCCAAAATGCACACATAGCTATTAGTTTTAGAAATAAAGAAATTATAGCTAATAAATTACATTAATTAACATTAAAAATTTAGATAAAATTTTTTACACACAAATGTTAATTTAACATAATGTTACCTATTATAATAATATATTATAATAACTTTACTAATAAATGTTTGGTTTTTTGATGTGTGATGGTGATGAAATTACAAAATAAAATTAGAAATAATTGAAAAAATTAAAAAAATGAAATATTAAAAAATGAAAAATTAAAAATAAAAAGTTAACATGACCTAAATTGTTAGATCATGTGTGATTAATCATAAACAATAATGCAAAACAAAAATATTAGAAAAGAATTATTTTAAAATAATATTATTTATTTCATGTTGTCTTTTTGCTAATAATTTTGCTCTTTCAATGTTAATACCGTTTTTACCAATAGCTATTCTTTTATTGGAAGAGTCTGTATTGACGATAGCTATTTTTTCATCGTTGTTTTTCTCAACGATTTTAATGGATTTCAATTCAGCAGGAGATAAAACGTTTTTAATGAATTGAGCAGGATCTTCATTGTGCTCAATGATTTCAACTCCTCTTCCAACTGCTTTTTTAACTTTGGTTACAGTGCTTCCGCCTTTACCAATAGCTAACCCCATATCACCGTTTTTAACAACGAAGGTAACTTTGGCATTATCATCATCGAGGATGCAATCTTTAACCATTGCACCAGTCATGCTCTCAAAGAGAGCTATAAAACGGATCTCATGTGCATTAAATTTAATAGACACAAAATCTACCCCATTTTTTCTAAGATAGTAGAATCTCCTGGATCGTTTATGATTAAAGTAGCAACAGTAAATGGTTTACCGCATACAGAACCTAAGTCTACACTTGTACCCTCATATACAATGAAAGGAATTTCAGAGAGATTTGCGTAATATTCTACATCTTCTAAAATTTCTTTAGGACTGTTAGCTGCAACAACTGCAAGTCTACCTTTACCTAATTTTAAAGATTGAATAGATTTTTCTGAGCCGAGTGTAACATCTCCGGTATCTACTGCAACTCTTATTCCTCTTTCTATATCCATCATCTGCCTCCTAAATTTTAATTTAAAAAAATCATCTATCTCAAGATAAGAAAAATTCATAAATAATCATATCTTACTCAAGATAAAATTTTCATAGAGTAATAAAATATGTGCTATTAAATAAATAAAATTAAATAACAAATATGAAATTAAACTATTACATTTAATTATAATACATCTATTATTTATAATTTATTGATATTTTAATAGAATATTTTACAATAAAATCATTCTTAAAATTATAATTTTGGATTAATTGTTTAAAATTAATTGTTGTTTAAATTAATTCTTTAAGAATAACTATGAATATGAAAATTATAGTAAATAAATAAAAATTAAGAAAATATTAAAAATATAAAAAATTTAATAAATTCTTAATAAATTTTCCGAATATTTATATTAAATAAATATCCGAAAATAATCTGAACTTTAATATGCATCTGGTTTCATTGTGACACGTACTGATCCAGTACCTAAAGGAATTGGCTGACCAATAATGATATTTTCAATAATACCAGTTAAATCATCCATTTCTCCTCTAATACTTGCGTGAAGTAAATGCTTACCAGTTTCTTCAAATGCTGCACGAGCAAGAACACTTGATTTTTCACCACTGATACCATGTCTTCCAATGGATTTTACAACTCCTTCAGAAGTCATCATATCAGCAACTAACATAATGTGTCTGATATCTACAGTCAAACCTTGGTCTGATAAGGTACGGTTTAACTCATAGACAATAGCGTTACGAGCAGCTTCAATACCTAATACAGTTTCAATTTCATGAATGTCGTTAGTGGTTGATCTAGCCTTATCAATACCCTCTTCGTTGAAGATAGCTTTAAGGTTAGAACCTTCAGTATGGATAATCCATTCATCATCACCTTTACGGATAATGACTTTACCAATGCTTTTGGTTCCACTAATTTGCAAGTCACGAACTTTATCAGCTAAAAGCCTAATTTCTCTGATAGTAGGATTTCTAGGTTTGAAAGTTAATTTATAATCATCTTCAATTTCAACTTTCTTGAATATTTTTTCAACTTGTGCAATGATGCTGTCATAATCTAATCTCCTATCTTGGATTTTTCTCTCATCGAGAGTGACTATGACTTGCATTCCACCATAATCCAAGTTGAAATCAGATAATATGTCATTAATGGTACTTTTACCAATCTTATTCGCTAACTTTCTTACGAATTCCTCATCATTCTTGTACTCTTCCTCGAAGTAAATGTCCATGGTAGGTGTGGAAATCTTTTTCCTTGCATCTACAATTTCAATTAACCTTGGAAGACCGAGAGTTACGTTTAACTCAGCTACCCCTGCGTAGTGGAAAGTACGCATGGTCATCTGAGTACCAGGTTCACCTACAGATTGAGCTGCAACAGTACCTACTGCTTCTCCAGCTTCAATATAAGATCTTTCGTAAGCTTCGTCTACTTTAAGAACTAACTCATTTAATTCATCATCAGTTAACTCTCTTTTAATGTAAACTCTCACTAAGTCTTTAATGTAACTTGGAGGGAACTTGATCTCATTTTTAATGATTACATCTAAAACTTTGGAAATAGCTTCAGGCACATAATCATATTCTTCAATGCTAAGTTCTTCTTCAAGAGTTTTGATTAAATAGATAGTTCCATCTTTTGGATATTCAATTTCATTGCCTGCAAGCTCATTTTCAACAAGGACTAATGTATTTAACTCATTGTAAGTTAATTTCTCTTTAATGAAAGTCATTGCAGATTCAATAATAGCAGTTTCAGAAACTTCTATTTCATTGTTTTCATATATCTCTTCTACAAGAACTATTTTAGTGATTAAGTCATTTAATTTATCATCTTCTAATTCACCATCACTGTAAAGTTGTGATAAGCTGATTACATAAATTTCGGATGAATTAACTTTATTCTTTTTAAAAGCCTTTTCAACAGTTTTGATGGAGTCAATTAAATCTTCTAATTCCTCAAGACTTAAATCTCCATCATCATAAGACTGTTGGAGATTTTTGATATATTCTTTAGAAAAACCAATTTTGCTCTTTTCAAATAATTCTTGAACATTAATTGCTTCAGATATCTCTTTAGTATCAGTCATAAAATTGCCCCCTCAATTAGTTATCCTTAATCCTCATTTCGTCAATAAGTTTATCTAAGTTTGCTACATGACCGAAGTCACTTTTTGCTGGGTCAATACCTTCTTCACCAAATACACTTTGAATGACTTGACCTTTGTTGTCAGTGACTAATCCGTCGGATCTTACATTTAAGTCTTCAAGTGCATTTACAAGTCTTCTTTGCATATAACCGGATTGTGCTGTACGGATAGCAGTATCTACTAAACCTTCTCTTCCACCCATAGCGTGGAAGAAGAATTCTACAGGGTCTAATCCTTCCTTATAACTGGAATGTACAAATCCTTTTGCTCTTGCCCCTAACTCATGTTTTCTGAAGTGAGGCAATGGTCTAGCTAAGTATCCTCTTGTAATACGTCCACCACGAACAGATTGCTGTCCTACACAAGCGGTAATCTGAGCGAGGTTCAACATGGATGCCCTTGCACCGGTACGAGCCATAACTACAGAGTGGTTTTCAACAGCCATCACGTAGTCATAGGAGTCATCTTGAGATTGTTTTCCCATAGTGAGGTAACCTTCTGCGATTTCCCCTGCTGTGTCCCTAGCTTCCCCAAGAACTTGCACAATACGCATTTCCAAGGTTTCTTCTGCACTTCTACCAGGTAAAGATTGGAGAAGTCCTTCTTCATAAGTTGCAATTAATTTGTCTACTTCTTGTTCAGCCTTATCTAAGTGAGCGCCAATAACCTCAATTGCCTCTTCAGGAATTTCCTCATCGTTAGTGCCAGTGGTAATACCTGTTTTCATGATACCGCAGATAGCAAGGTCAGTGGATCTGTCCAAGAATTCTTTTGCACGGGATGGTCCGTATTCCTTAACGATTGTATCCAAGATTTTACCGGAGAAGGAACCGTATGCTGCTTCGTCAATAGCACCATGGGTTAATTGGCCGTCTTTGATTACTACGAATGCATCATATTGGCAATCTTCCTTAAGACAAGTTTCACATTTTCTACAAATCTCTGCTTTATAGTTCATGTTAAGGTCATCTGGAAGCAATAAGCTGAATAACTCTTTACCAGTCCAATCACGGTTTTTACGTTTTAAATGCTTTTTATCAACATATTCATTGTTGAGAAGATGTGATTTTCTAATCATTTGGAAAGCATCATCTTCAGGAACAGTGAAACCATCACGAGTTAAAAGGTAAGCTCCACTAATGTGGTCGTGAATAGCACCGATAATTGGTCCACCAAACCTTGGAGATAAGATGTGTTCCTGTACTCTCATCAAGGATTTAGCTTCAGCACGGGATTCATCAGTTTGGAAAACGTGCATGTTCATTTCGTCTCCGTCAAAGTCCGCATTGTATGGAGGACATACACAAAGGTTTAATCTGAAAGTCTTGTAAGGCAATACTCTTACTTCGTGAGCCATCATACTCATTCTGTGAAGAGAAGGTTGACGGTTGAATAAAACAATATCTCCATCTTTTAGATGTCTCATTACAACATCACCATATTTAAGGTTCTCAACGACTAATTCCCTGTTGTCATCCAAGACTCTAACTTTCATTTCCTTACCCTTGATGGTCTTTTTGACATAGTTAGCTCCAGGGTGAACATTTGGACCATTTAAGATAGCTTCTTTTAATTCTTCAATGTTCCACTCGTTTACATAAGTGGGCACAGTTACCTCTTTTGCAATCATTTCAGGAACGCCAACTTCATTAATACTGATATTTGGATCAGGAGAGATTACAGTACGTGCTGAGAAGTTTACACGTTTACCGGAAAGGTTACTTCTGAATCTTCCTTCCTTACCTTTCAATCTTTGAGCTAAAGTCTTAAGAGGTCTTCCACTTCTGTGTCTTGCAGGAGGAACACCACTTGCTTCATTGTCAAAGTAAGTGGTTACGTGGTATTGGAGTAATTTCCAAAGGTCCTCTACAATAAGTTGTGGAGCACCAGCATCCATGTTTTCAATCAATCTTTGGTTGATTCTTAAAATATCCACTAACTTGTGAGTTAAGTCATCCTCAGATCTTTCACCAGTATCAAGAGTGATTGAAGGTCTTACGGTTACTGGAGGTACAGGGAGTACTGTGAGCACCATCCATTCAGGACGTGCAACTTCAGGATTTACACCTAAAACGTATGCATCTTCATCTGGAATGCGTTGAAGCTTTTCACGTACTTCAGATGCAGTTAAATCATAATCTTCAGTTCTAGGAGTTCCATCCTCTTCAGTTATGAGTTCTCCGTTTTCATCGTATTGTTTGCGAACTTCAATAATGTCAATAGGTTTGACAATCTTGATGTCTTCCTGTTCAGCACCACAATGAGGGCATACCTCTTTGGTTTTTTTATCTTTACAGATTTTATAAACATCTTTTACGAGTTCTTCTACGCTTTCACCTGCTTCTTGGAGTTCTTCCATCTTTTCAGTGAACTCTCCGATTTCATCATCATCCAAGAGCACACGTCCACATTCACTACAGGTGGAACGTAAGATTTTATGAATGTCATCACCGAAACCTACATGGATTACAGGTCTTGCAAGCTCAATCATACCGAAGTGACCTTGACATTCCCCACCTTTTTCACCACAGGTACGGCATTTTAAACTAGGATCAATAACACCTAAACGAGAATCCATTAATCCAGATTCAATTGGATAACCATCCTCATCGTAAGTGTCTGGTCTTTCTATCTTAACAACAGACATTTCCCTAATCTGTTCTGGTGACATTAATCCAAAATTAATTCTATCAATTTTTTTAATAATTCCTTTCAAAATATTGGCTCCTTAAAAAATTTATTTTTATTTCAACACCTTATTTCTTAAGCTTTGTCCCCAAGAACTAATTTAGGGAAAATACATAAACTTTTAAGTTCATCTAATAATAATTTGAATGCATATGAGATTTCAACAGGATAAGTTTCGCTGTCGCCACAAATTGGGCAATACATCTTACGTTTATTCTTATCGTATACTGCTAACATTCCACATTCATTACATACAACTGCTTCGTATTTGTCAGATTCATCTAATAATCTTTCTTTCAATGCAAGAGCAGCACCATGAGCAATAAGACAGTCTCTTTCCATTTCTCCGAACCTGAGACCACCTTCACGTGCTCTACCTTCAGTTGGTTGTCTTGTAAGCACTTGTACTGGACCAGTGGAACGTGCGTAAACCTTATCAGTTGTCATGTGGTGTAATTTTTGGTAATATGCAACACCTACAAAGATTTCAGCTTCAATACGTTCACCGGTTACACCATTGTACAATGATTCACATCCTGCTGATTCAAAACCGTTCTCTTTAAGAGCACGTTTGATTTCACCTTCAACAGTATCATTGAATGGAGTACCGTCCATACGGTGTCCTTCCATACATCCTGCTTTACCAGCTACCATTTCCAATACTTGTCCAACAGACATCCTTGAAGGGATAGCGTGTGGGTTTACAATAATATCAGGCACCACCCCATCTTCAGTAAATGGAATGTCATCTTGAGATAAGATAAGACCTACAACCCCTTTCTGACCGTGTCTTGATGCGAATTTGTCACCAAATTCAGGTTGTCTTGTATCTCTTACTCTTATTTTGGTTAATTTGCTTCCTTCGACAGTTTCGGTTAAGAGCACTGCATCAACAATACCTTTTTCACCATGTCTTACAGTTACGGAAGTTTCTCTTCTTTTTTCTGCAACAGTACCGAACTCATCGATTTCACCTAAGAATCTTGGAGGGGAAGTCTTACCAATCAATACATCACCAGATTCAACATGGGATTCTGGGTTAACGATACCGTCTTCATCTAAGTTTCTGTAGGATTCTTCACTACGGTATCCTTTAACTCCTTTTTCTGGAACTTCAAATTTATCTTCTTGTCCACCAGGATATCTTCTTTCAGATGCTTCGTAAGATCTGAAGAAACTGGATCTTCCCATACCTCTTTCAAGAGAGGATTTGTTGAGAATCATTGCGTCTTCCATGTTATATCCTTCGTAAGACATAAGAGCTACAACCAAGTTCTGACCAGATGGTCTTGAATCATAATTGATAGCATCAATAATTCTTGTTTTTACGATAGGAGTTTGAGGGTGGTGCAATAAGTGTGCACGAGTATCAGTACGTAAAGCGTAATTTGATACGTATAAACCTAATGCCTGTTTTGTCATCCCTGCTTCCATGGTGTTCCTTGGAGAGGAGTTGTGGTCTGAAAATGGAATAATTCCTGCACAAATACCTAACATAGTGGATGGGTCAATTTCCAAGTGAGTGTGATCTTCATTTAATTGACTTAAGTTCATTGCAATATAGGAATTCTCTTCTTCTTCAGCATCCAAGTATTCTAAAATACCTTTTGCAAATAATTCATCCCATTTCAATTCACCATTTGCAATAGCTTCCATATGTTCATCTCTAAGTGCTGGTTCACCATCATAAACAAGGATTAAAGGTCTTCTTGCCCTACCAGGGTCTGTGAAAATATAGATTTCATGGTTATCATCATAATAGGTAATGTTCATCTCATTATTGATTTGACCATTTCTCCTTTTATCACGCATTTCCTTAGTGAATTCTTCAGGATTATCGCAATAACCAGTAAGTTTACCATTAATATAAATTTTAGCTCTTACCATAAAATTCCTCCGATTAATCTATCATCTCTACATCCATGTCTCTAATGATGTTTACAAGTTTTTGGTCCTCTTCTTCTTCGAAACCTTCAGAGATCTTACACATTAGAGCTAAATTCTTTACTAATCCACAGTTTGGTCCTTCTGGTGTTTCGTTTGGACAAATCTTACCAAATTGAGTAGGGTGCAAGTCCCTAGCTTCAAAGTGAGGTTGACTTCTAGTAAGAGGAGATACAACCCTTCTTAAGTGAGAAAGTGTTGCCATGTAACTTACTCTGTCTAAAAGCTGGCTTACCCCAGCTCTTCCACCTACCCAATTACCGGTAGCGATTGCATGCTTGATATTTTCAGTTAAAACATCAGAACGAACAGCTTGCTTAATTGAAAGTTCTTTTCCTCTGGATAAGCTTCTTTCAAGTTGGTAACTCATATCTCTTGTTAATGAAGAGAAAGCTACTCTAAATAAGTCTTCCATTAAGTCACCGGAAACTCTTAATCTCTTATTGGTGTAATGGTCCTTATCGTGAGGTTCTCTTTGACCTTCAATTACTTGAAGCAACATTTCAGTCATTTCAGCTAAGTAAATAGCTTTATCATAACGTTTATCAGATTCAATACCCATATGTGGCAATAAGTATCTGTCAATGACATCTTCAGCACGTTTTATTCTGTACTCTTCAGTCATTCCTTTAGCTACTCTATTACCAATGTACTTAATAGCAGCCATTCTTAAGTATTCTTCTCTTTCTTCATTGGTCATTTCTGCCATTAATTCAGAATCCAATTTCAAGTCTTTTTCAGACACTTGAATATCATCTGCAATATACATTTGGAAGTTGAAATCATCAGAAATCTTTGTAATGATATCTTGATCAGTTGATAATCCTAATGCTCTAAGCAAGATTACTAATGGAATTTCTCCCGGAACGTATGGGAAAGAGATTCTTAAGAACACACCACTTTTACGTGGTTTTTTGTATTCTAAAGTAATTCTTGCTCTGAAACCACTTTTAATTGAGGTTACAATAGCTTTTGCATGTCTATTTTCAGGCTCATCAATTCTTTCTAGGATAATTTTGTTAGGAGCAATTTCTTCCATGGTTACAACAGCTCTTTCAGAACCGTTTACAATGAAATAACCTCCAGGATCTTTAGGGTCTTCCCCTTTTTCCAATAATTCCTTATCAGTAAGTCCATGCAAATGACAAATGCTAGATTTGAGCATGAGAGGCAATTCACCAATGTATACTTCTTCCAATTCTTCCTCTTCATCGCTGTTGTTGTCATGCAATGCCATTTCCAAGTACATGTGAGCAGAATAGTTTAAATTTCTAAGTCTTGCTTCTGTAGGATAAATCATACTTTTAGAACCGTCTGCTTCTTTGGTGAAAGGTTTTTCAATTTTGATTTTACCTGTTCTAAGAGTATAGTTTCCTTTTTCGTTTTCAATAGTGATTGGTTCAGTGATATCAATAATCTTTTGAATACGATTTTCAACAAAATCGTTGTAAGATTTAATATGATGGTCTACAATATCATATTTATCAAAAAATGAATCTACTAAACCCCATGTCTTATTTTTCATTTAATATCTCCAAAATAATACAATAAATTAAAAATCTAGATTAAAAAAATTATTTTTGATTATTTTCTCCACTTACAAGCCTGTATGTAACAAATATGCCTGCAGTTTCACTTTTACGAGTTATTTTTAAAACTTGACCTTCTTCAGCACCAATAGCTTTAGAAACAGGATCATTTACTTTGATTTTCGGAAGTTGACTAATGTCATAATCAACATCTGCAAAAATCTCTTCAATTTCATCATCAGACAAAATTTCGTGCTTAGGAACAGCACTATGGTTTAATATATTAAATGCCAAAATATTCCTCCGATAAAACTTTTTAAACAATTTGTAATGAAATAACTTTTTTCTAAATGAAATTTCTAATATTAATCATGATTTAAACTTTAAATAACTTTAAATAAAATTTAATTTTTCATTAATTTTTTACAATCCCTTACTTCTTCACCATCATAGAATAGATCTAATTCATATCAAAATTCGATAATGCGAATCCTTCATAAACACAAATAATAAATCAAACATGATAAAATATTGATTAAAATTAAAAAAAATAGATAAAACACTTGAATTTATGAAATTAAAACATTACCCCCAATTAAAAATATAAATAAATCACCCAATTCTAGTAGAATAAATTCTAAGTCAAATACAATATAAATTTAAATATGATTTAAATAAGACATTAATAATTAAAAAATCTTCGAAAAAAATGTTAATTTAAAAATTTAAATTTAGTAAAGTTAATAAATAAAAAAAAATCAGAGCGGGCCCGACGGGAATTGAACCCGCGGCCGCTTGGTTAAAAGCCAAGCGCTCTGCCAGACTGAGCTACGGGCCCTGATTAAACAAATGAAATACAATGTGGCTATCTTACTTAACTTATAGTTAAGCGCCCTGGCCGGGATTTGAACCCGAGTCGCGGGCTCGACAGGCCCACATGATAGCCCCTACACCACCAGGGCAAACTATGTGAGTATAAATTATACTCATAAAATAGTATATTTATTATTATATATAAATGTTTCTACTCATCATACTTTGAAATTAATTGAAATTCAAAAAGATTAAATTTCAAATAAAAATCATATGATTAAAATAGATATAATAATAAAATCCCGACTGCCGGACTTGAACCAGCAACATTTGGATCTACAGTCCAACGCTCTGCCAAATTGAGCTAAGGCGGGTAAATGGGTCCGCCCGGATTTGAACCGGAGTCTCAGGCTCCCAAAGCCCAAAGGATCGACCAAGCTACCCTACGGACCCACACACATAATAATGTATGCAGATAACATACTAATTATAAGTATATACGAAGTAGTATATAAAGGTTTTGGTTTTTCACCACATAGATGAAAAAATTTTGTCAACAATATAAAATTGAAGCCCCGGACGGGAATTGAACCCGCGACCACGAGATTACAAGTCTCGCGCTCTACCAGACTGAGCCACCGAGGCAATGAAAAATCAAAAATAAAATCAAAATTCTAAGGGAATGTTCGATTAGAAAATATTCAACAATAGTAATTAGTAAAATATCATTTAAATAGTTTACTATTGAATGTATTCTCTTTAAATTAAATAACAAATAACTAAAAAAGAAAAGAAAAAAGGAAAAATAAAATAAAAATAAAAGAAAAAGAAAGGAAAACTAAGAGAAATAAATTTCCTTTAATTTTCTAGAAGCATCTCTTGGATCATCCGCACTCATTATTGCACTTACAACTGAAAATCCATCAATGCCACTGTCCTTTAATGTACTCGCATTTTCTACAGTGATTCCACCAATTGCCACTATAGGAATGTCAATAGAATCCACTATTTCCTTTAATTCATCTTTTGAGACTGAATCTGCATCATCTTTAGTGGCTGTAGGAAATACCGCACCAGAGCCTATATAATCTGCACTATCCTTCTCAGCTTTTTTAGCCTCTTCAACAGTTGAAGCTGAAATACCTAATATCTTATCTTCGCCTATTATTTCACGAGCGATATCTGCAGGCATATCATCTTGGCCAATATGAACACCTTCACTATCAACTGCAAGAGCTATGTCAATTCTATCATTAATCAACAATGGAACACCATATCTGCTGGTGATTTCCTTAACCCTTAAAGCCAAATCATAGAACTCCTTAGTTGAAGCAGTCTTTTCACGAAGCTGAACAATGGTGGTCCCACCTTTAATTGCTTCTTCAATAATGTTTAAGAATTCCTCATCAGTTTTATCCCTACGGTCTGTAACCAAATAAACTGAATAGTCAATATCCTCTTTTTTCATTTAACCAACTTTCCTATCTAATTAGATGTGATACAGATGTTATTTAGATGTTGATTTCAAATAAATTAGCTCTTTCCGCTAATTCTTCAGCAGTTAATTTATATAAATTGTCAATTAATATTGTTCTGAAGCTGCCAGTACCCAAATCATTTTTCATTACATAATCAGCAGCATTTTCACCTGCAATTGCCATCAAAGCACATGCTGTAATTCCGCCAATCAATGGATCATTAGCTCCTACATATGAACCCATAATGGTAGTTAACATACAACCGCTACCAGTAATAAGAGGCATCATCTCATCACCATTCTCAAGACCAAAGGTCACCTCACCATCTGAAATAATGTCAATAGGGCCACTTGCAATAACAACAGTATTCAATTCCTTAGCCAATTCTTTTACAACCAATCCATTGACAGCCAAATTATCCTTAGAAATAACATCACTTGCTGCTACATCCACACCTTTAGCTACAGAATCATTGCTTTCATCAAGATTGATCAATTTGGTAATCGCTTTGATTTCAGACATGTTTCCTCTAATTAATGCAAGAGGGTAATTTTCAACAATTTCCTTTGTCATGTCATTTCTTAGGGCACTTACACCAGCACCTACAGGATCAAATATGATAGGCTTATTGATTTCCTTAGCCTGGTTTGCGCTGTTTCTCATCAATTCATTTTGAGCTTTGCTTAATGTACCGATATTTATTACAAGAGCACTTGCAATATTTACTATTTCTCCACCTTCTTCAGCACCATTGGACATGATTGGTGATGCCCCAATAGCTAAAGCTGCATTCGCACAATCAGTAACTGTTACAAAATTGGTTATGCAAAAAGTCAAAGGAGAAATTTCCTTTACATTTTCCAAAGCGTTTTGAAATCCGTTTAATGCGTTTTTTACGTTTTCACTGTCAGCAATTATAATTTCATCTGTCATTTTATAACCTTTAAAATCTTAAATTTTTTCAACATTCTTATCTTTTATCTTTATTTTTATATAAAGTTTTGTATAATTTATCATGATTATTCATTATAAATTAACACGAAATTATAAAAAGTATTTAAAATAACTCGAAAATATGATAAAAATCATTAAAAATTTTTATGAAAAACTATTGAATGAATAAAAAATAAGAATAAAATTAAAAAAAGAAAAGAAGTAGGATAAATAATTTTTTAGAATCTAAAAATTATTTATTATTAAAAAATACTATTATTAATATTATTATTTTAAGAATTACCATCAAATAATTCCTTAGACTCTTCAAGAGCTACAACTGCAGGTAATGGATTACCAGCCAACATATCAATGGAAGCTCCGCCACCACTACTGATATGGTCCATCTTATCCCCATATCCTAAATTAACGGTAGCTGCTGCAATATGTCCTCCACCAATAACTGAAAATCCTTTAGATGAAGCTATTGCATTGATGATGTCTTCAGTACCGATTGCGAATTTAGGGTCTTCAAACACACCAGCAGGCCCATTTGCAAAAATGGTTTTTGCCTCTCTTAAAATCTTGGAATATTTGATCAATGATTCTCTGCCAATATCAAAAATGGAAGCATCAGGAATGTTTTCAATAGTCACATCTGCCCTATCCCCTTGAACACTGACAGCAACATCAGTAGGGTAAACGATCTTATCTCCAAACCTTTCAATGAGGCCTCTGCATTTATCAACCATATCAAGATATCCTCTTGATTCAATGAAGTTCTTGTTGGTGGATTTGATATCATAACCTGCTGCCCAAATGAATATATTAGCAACAAGTCCTGAAACAAGGACATAATCCGCTGTGCCGTTTTCCAAAACGTTTTCAGTAACTGTAATTGAATCATCTGCCTTCATTCCACCTAAAGCAAAAACACAAGGATGTTGAACATTCTCTAAAGCATTGCCAATAACTGTCAATTCTTTTTCCATGACTCTTCCGGCAGCTGATGGAACAGTTCTTGTAAATCCGACCAAAGAGGTTTGAGACCTGTGTGCTGCAGCAAATGCATCATTTACAAAAAAATCAACTAAAGGAGTCAATGTTTTTACAAGAACAGAAGTAGCTTCTTCCTCAGCGGAACGTTTCAATTGCTCTTCTGAAAAGAACCTGACATTTTCCAAAAGCAAGATTTGCCCAGGCTCTAAAGCTATGATTGATTCCCTTGCCTTAGATGAGAAGATGGAATCAACATATTTCACTTCCAAACCGACCGCTCTAGATAAAACGACAGCATGTTGCTCCAATGTGGTAAAATCATCTTTACCTGGACGACTTTGGTGAGCAAGAATAACAGTTTTAGCACCTTTCATAGATAATTCCTTAATTGTCTCAGCATGCAATTTCATACGGGTGTCATCTAAAATGATTCCAGAATTAGGATCTACAGGAGAGTTGATGTCAATCCTAACTAAAACTGTTTTGCCATTTACATCAAAATCATCAATAGTATTAAAGTTAGCCATAATTTCACTCAATAACAATCATTTCAATAATTTAGAGAAAATTAAATCTTACTTACTAAATCCAATAATGCATCTTTAGGGCTTTCTGCCTTAATGATTCCAGAAGCTAAAAGAACTCCTTCAGCACCTAACTCAATAGCTGCAGCCATATCATCACCAGTGGAAATTCCTGCACCGCATAAAACCTTAACACCCTTGTTAATGGCTTTCACCTTGGATACACTTCCCTTTACAACTTCAGGATCAGCTTTGGAAACAGGTATTCCAGTACCGATAAGTTCAGGCGGTTCCACTGCAACATAATCTGGGGAAAATGTAGCTGCTGCAACACTTGTTTCAATATTGTTGGTACAGACACATGAAATGAGCTCTGCCTCTTTTGTCTTTTTAACAACTTCTGCAATGTCTGCAAGAGTCATTCTACATTCAGAGTGATTCAATAAAGTCCCGTCGATACCGCTTGCTACAAAACTTTCAAACAAGTTACTTCCAGTATGTCCTCCAGGGGATACTGCATCAATATGTTGAGAAAGTATAGGAATATTGGTTTCCTCTTTAATTCTATAAATATCAATGGCTTGCGGTACAGCAACCATTGTAATTCCAGATTCTTCACCAGCACTTTCTAAAGCATTAGCCAAATCCAATGCCTTTTCACCACTGGATTCCAAATAAGTTTTAAAATTTAATATAACAACAGGTGTTTTAAGACTCAAATCAAATCCTCCTTAAAAACTATATAAATAACATCTAGCATTTATGCATCTAACATTTTATGCATTTTAGTATGATAAATAATAAATAGAATAATTAAAAAAATTATTACTATATTAATAAAATATATATTCTTAATTATATTTAAATTATTTTAATCAACAAAAAAATCAAAAGGATTATTATGGCATTCACTAAAGAAGAACAAGCAAAATTGGAATACAGCGGTTATAGATTTGTAGGGGAGCACGGCCATGCTGCTGCAAAAATCTGTCATTGGACTAGAAAAAGCATGGTTAATGAAGGAGTGTGCTATAAAGAGCAATTCTACGGAGTGCAATCCCACAGATGCCTTCAAATGTCCCCAGCTGTACCATTTTGTAACCAAAAATGCTCTTTTTGCTGGAGAGACTTAAGTCAGACCAGAATAGAATGGGAAGGGGAATATGATGATCCTAAAACAATTATTGAAGGCGCCATAAAAGCTCAAAACAATCTATTATGTGGTTTTGGTGGAAATAAAAAGGCAGACAAGAAAAAGCTTGAAGAAAGCAAGAAGCCGACAAACGCTGCAATTTCCCTTGCTGGTGAGCCAACTTTATATCCTGAAATCGATGAACTTTTAGCTGAATTCCACAGACAGGATTTCACAACATTTTTAGTGAGCAATGGAATGTACTGGGAAAAACTTGGAAACCTTGAAAACGAACCAACTCAACTGTATGTTTCCTTAGACGCACCTAACGAGAAAGTGTATAAAGAACTATGTAACCCTCAAATAAATGATGCTTGGAGCAATTTAAACAAAACACTTGAACTGATGAATAGTTTTAACAGCAGAACAGCAATTAGAATCACTTCAGTTAAGGGCAAAAACATGATTAACACTGATGAATATGCTAAACTGATCAATAAGGCTAATCCAAAATATGTTGAAGTGAAAGCATACATGTTTGTAGGGTCTTCCAGAAAAAGATTAAGTCTTGACAATATGCCATCAAATCAGGAAGTTCGTGACTTTGCTCAGGAAATAGCTGATAAGACAGGTAGAGAATTAACTAAAGAGTCTGAAGTCAGTAGAGTTGTTTTATTGGAATAAAAATAGAATTAATAAATTATAAAAATAAATAGAAAAAAATAGAAAAAAGAAAAGATTAAATGAAAAGTTTATTTAGCTTCTTGTGCTTTAATCTCTTCACACATTGCAACTGCTTTTTTAGCAGCTTCTTCTAATGAGATTTCATAAGGAATGCCTGCTTCTTCAAGTAATCTTTGACCTTCCTCTTCATTTGTACCAGTAAGTCTTGTTACAATGTTTACATCCCCTTTATTATCTTCTAAAGCTGCAATTACGCCTCTTGCAACATCATCCGCTCTGGTAATACCACCTAAAACATTAAGGAATACAACTTTTACAGGAGGGTAATTTAAAACTAAGTTTAAAGCTTTTTTAATGGATTCATCAGATGCTCCACCACCGATATCCAAGAAAGTTGCAGGTTTTCCACCGAATAATGTAACCATATCCATACCTGTTAAGGTCAATCCTGCTCCATTTCCGATAACTGCAATGTCACCATCAAGCTTTACAAATGCAAAGTCTTTTTTCTTGAATCTGTTTTGTCTTACTTGATCTTGATGACGGAATAAAGCATCATTTTCAATTTCCAATTTTGCATCAGCTGCAATCAATCCATCATCAGTTAATATGAGAGGGTTTATTTCTGCAATTTCTGCATCGTACTTATCATAAACATTATAGAGCTTCCAAATGATAGCACCAATTTGAGACATCAATTCAGAGCTAACTCCCATTTTACGAGCTATTTCACGAGCTTCATAAGGCAAGAACTCTTTTAATGGGTCTACATTATACCTAATGATTTTTTCAGGGGATGTCTTAGCCAATTCTTCAATTTCAACCCCACCTTCAGCACTTGCCATAATGATTGGAGTTTTATTTGCCCTGTCATTTGAAACACTTAAGAAAAATTCCCTTTGGATATTTGCTTTTTCTTCAATGAGCAAGTGTTTTACTTTTTCACCTTTAATCTCTAACTTTAATAACTCATTAGCTATTTCAAATGCTTCACCAGGGTTATATGCAAACTTAATACCTCCTGCTTTACCTCTTCCACCAACTAAAACTTGAGATTTGAGTACAATAGGTCTGCCAAATTCAGTAGCAACTTCCATTGCCTCTTCAGGAGAGTATACAACATGCCCTTCTAAAATTTTAATTCCTTCACTTTCAAAAACTTTTTTTGCACTATGTTCAAAAAACTTCATTTTTCTCACTCTTATTTAATAAGCATGAAAATTAGTATGAATTTTAAAAATACTTATGAATATTAAATAAATTAAAAAGATAAATGTCCTATGAAAAATTTTTGTAAATATATTTAATATATTGCAATAGAACTGATGTATTATCTTAAACATAATATAATATGTTATTTCTTATTATTAAAATTATTTATAAAAAATAGTTAAAATTGAATTAAAAAATTAAAAAATTATTTGAAATATTAAAAAAAGAAAAAATGATAAAAATATTTAAAGCAAAGCGTATCCTGCTTCAAATGCTTGAATATTCTTATCCTCAGTACCTTTAGGTACACTGTCTAAAATAGCTTGTTTTGCTGCATCAACTGAAACGACTTCAGTGACCTTTACAATTGCACCAATCATTACAATGTTTGCAACTATTCTGAGTCCAACATCTTCAGTTGCAGTTTTAGTTGCAGGTGCTCTGTAAAGCTTTATTTTGTGTTCCTTTACAAAATCAACTATCTCTTCTTCAACAATCATATCTGGATCGATAATCAAGACACCTTCATCCTTCAAATCACCCATATATTTAATCAAAGCCTCATGAGACATAGCAACCAAAATGTCTGGACTGGTTACTTTAGGATAGTCGATTTCATCATCATCAATAACAACTTCAGTTCTTGAAGCTCCTCCACGAGCTTCAGGACCATAAGATTGGGTTTGAACCGCATTTTTATTATCAAAGAGGGAAGCAGCCTTACCAATGATAACTCCAGCCATAATTACTCCTTGACCACCAAAACCAGCTATACGAACTTCAGTTCTCATCTTAATCCAACTCCTCAAATGCAGATTTAATAGCGAGTGGCTTATCTGAATTCTCTTCAGCCAATGCCTTGATGTTAGCAGTTAATTCTGCATGTGGCTTATTAGCAAATTCACCAACAATGATCTTTCCTTCCAATTCAGCTTCATCCATCTTTTCTGCTCTTCTTTTATTGATGCTGTTTTCCTTGATCCATTCAAACATTTGCAATGGAGTTTTCATTTTGTTTTTACGTCCAAAGTAAGTTGGACATTGGGAAACAACTTCAATAAATGAGAAACCCTCATTTTCCAAACCTTTTTGAATAGCTTTGGATAATTGAAGCGGATGGGTAGTGGTCCATCTAGCAACATAAGATGCACCAGCGGCACTTACAAGCTCAGCTAAATTAAACGGCATGTCTCTTGAACCGTAAGGTGCGGTTGTACCAAAGCTTCCTTTTGGGGAAGTTGGACTGATTTGACCACCAGTCATACCATAAATATTATTGTTGATACAGATTACAGTAAGATTAATGTTTCTTCTTGCAGCATGAATCAAATGATTTCCACCAATGGACGCTGCATCCCCATCACCAGTAAATACAACAACATCCAAGTCAGGGTTTCCTACCTTCAATCCAGTTGCAAAGCTTAAAGCTCTTCCGTGAGTTGTGTGGAGTGAATCACATTTTGCATAACCCGGGATCCTTGAAGAGCAACCGATACCTGAAACCATAGCAACATTTTCAAAATCGATATCTGTTCCTTCTAAACCCTTAAAGAAGGTACTCATAACGGTACCATTTCCACAACCTGGACAGAATATGTGTGGCAATCTTTCTTCTCTAAGATATTTTTTATATGGGCTTTCCCTTTCTACCATTTTACCACCTATCCATTAATCTCCTTAATCTTATCGTAAATTTCATCAGGCTTATGAAGGATTCCTCCAATCTTGCCAATCAAGTGAACATTAGCTTCACCTTGTGCTGCCCTTTCAACTTCATGAACAATTTGCCCTAAATTCATTTCAGGAACAATTATGTCACTTGCAGTTTTAGCGATTTCAGCAATTTCCTCTTCTGGGAAAGGCCATGGAGTGTCAATTTTAAGAGATCCTACTTTTATGCCTTCTTCTCTTGCCTTTTTCATAGCCGCTCCAACAGAACGGTATGGAGAACCACATGATACAATAACGATATCTGCATCATCACAATTTTCCTTTTTAACTGAACAGATATCCTTTCGGTGCATTAAAACCTTATTGCATAATCTTTCAACCAATTTGGTATGGGTGTCTGGGTCGTTAGTGTCCGGATAACCTCTTTCATCGTGAGTGAGACCAGTTACGTGAATATTGAATCCATCACCAAAAGCAGGCATAAGAGTAGTTCCATCACAAGGAGCATCAAATGGCAAGTATTGGCCATCTACTTTTTCAGGTCTTTTACGAGCTACAATTTTGATATCATCAGGAATAATCAATTTTTCTCTCATATGCCCTACAACTTCATCAGCAAGAACAGTTACTGGAACTCTGTACTCTTCAGCTAAATTAAAAGCCTTGATAGTAAAATCAAAGAATTCCTGAACAGATGAAGGTGCTAAAGCAATAGGTTCATAATCCCCATGAGAACCCCAACGAACTTGCATCATATCAGCTTGAGCAGACATGGTAGGTTGACCAGTGGATGGGGAACCTCTTTGTACATTGATAATTACAATAGGAGTTTCTGTAATGAATCCGTAACCGATATTTTCCTGCATTAATGAAATACCAGGACCAGAAGTAGCGGTCATTGCTTTCATACCACTCCATGAAGCTCCAATGATAGCACCAGCAGATGCAATTTCATCTTCCATTTGAACAAAGGATCCGCCGTATTTTGGAAGCAAGATAGACATTTGTTCTGCGATTTCAGTAGATGGAGTAATTGGATAACCTGCAAAGAATCTGCAGTTTGCAGCAATTGCACCTAATGCACAAGCTTCATTTCCTTGAACAAAACGCTCTTCCGCCATTTATTCCACCTCTTTTCCAACATAAATAGCTTGATCAGGACATGATAATTCACATAAGCCACATCTAGTGCAACCTTCCTCATGTTCTGGGAAAGGAAGGTAAACATTTTTTGTGTTTACTTTATCAGATTTTGAATAAACATTTTTAGGACAAGTAGCTATACAAATATCGCATCCTTTACAAAGCTTAGAATCTATAATAATCATTAAATCATCTCACATACTTTGTATAGTTTGAAAAAATATTAGTTCAAATATTAAAATTATACCTTATCAGTTGATTATCTTAAGATATAAATCATAATATTATTATATATGAGTTTATTTATTTAAATAATTTAGTATAAGTAAACAAAATAATTAGATTTTTTTAATCATGTGAAAAATCATTAGAAAATAGAAAATAAATTAAAATTAAAAAAATAAAAGTAAAAAAAAGTAAAAAAATCATAAAAAAGAATTGTAGAAAAAGAGAGAATAGAAGAGTTGTTGAAGGAATTAAAAAGAGAATTGAAGGATTATTCAATAATCTCTTCAACGTACATTAAAGGATAGTTAAGCTCTTCTATGAATTTGATTCTAATAACTGCCAAAACATCATCCACTTTTGAATAGATCTTTACATCCAGCATATCCCCACTTAATGAAGTGTATTCAAATTCAGTCATGGCATTATCCAATCTGTCTAAATCAATTGAAACTTCAACCTTTTCAATGCAAGGCTGTAAAGCGAAAGATTCCTCCATAGCTTTTTCTAAACTTGCAATATTGGTTTTATTGAAAGGAGTGCCTACAAATTGATGGAATAATGCTCCCATACTAATGGCTCCTTCAAATATTGCTCTTTCCCTATTTGAAATATTAGAAAAATATTCTTCTTTAGCGCCCATAAAATACCTCTAAATAAATCAATTAATTCAATCCTTTAATTACATAAATTAATTCTAATAATTTAAATTTAATATTTAATAATGAATTCAATCCTACTAATTTACTCCAATCAAACTATTTAACCATCCTAATTGATCCGCCCAGACCTGTGAGGATATTGGGAAAATACAGAAATACGCAAGAACAATTGTAATGGCTATGACAACTGCCAAAATGATTTTCCTTTCTTCAGCAGGAGTGAAATATGTTACAATCAAACCAAGAATCAAGAATCCTGCAGTAATTAACCAAGCCCAGTGCGCTTGAGGATTTTGTTCCAACACTGTTTCATTGATTGGGCTTATTGAGTCTAATTCAGCAGTTACAACAAGCCTTTGAGCAGATGAACCTATTGGGTGACATGTTACCAAGTACAAATCCTGACTATTAACATCATTTGCATGACTTTCATTTAAATCTAGGAAATTAGTCGGTGCAATTATTTCAGATTCCTTGACAGTGTAATTCACTTCACCGATTCCAGGCCATTCTACAGTGACAACATCTCCTTTCTTAAGAGTATCTAAACGTAAAAACGGAGACCCTTGCAAGGTTCTGTGTCCATATAAAACAGTATCTCCTTTAGTTGGAATATTGGAAGTCTCATCAATATAAACCCCTTGGGATATTGAAACATTGTTGATCTTCTCAAAAACTCCTATAGCAGGGATTACTACAACTGAAGCATTGACATCCTTAGATTCTGCAACTTGTTTATATGAAAAGTAATTAACCTCAGTTAAAGCATATAATCCTATAATCAAAAAAGCAATAATGACAATAATTGTTGTAGGCTTTATATATTTTTTTATATCCATAAAAATCATCAACAAATTAACTAATTTTAATTAAATGACTTAATTAAATAACTAAATAAAAAACTTAAATATTGATTCTATAGTTTTATCTATTTTTCATATTTAATAAATTTATAATATTCAATTTGAATGGATTTGTAAAGATTGATTGGTTGGTAAAATAGTTTAGTCATATAGATTGGTTAAATAGATTATAAGAAATCTAAAGATTGGTCTTGATATAAATTCTCATAATATGTCTCGTTTAACTCATCCACCACCCAATTAGGTGCAAAATCTGTAGGAATAGCTAAAATCAAATTATCCATATTGTTTATAACAAAATTTACATCAGATTGGGGCACTTCCAAGAGAATAATATATTCAGAATCCAAGTCTCCTAAATTGGACATTCTCTCAAAATTTGATAATCTGACCCCATAATTCATCAAATAAGAGTCTAAGATATTATTATCACTTTTTGAGTTTAATACGGATGATTTAAGAAGTTCCTCAACATCACTTGAATAGGAAACTGTGTTTTCAAATGGCTTTGTTTCATTTCCCTTAATGACTGTTTTTGATTTTGAAACAGTGCTATCAACCAAACCACTATCTTTAGAGCGCAAGATTGCCAAAACAGTTGCACCACTTACAATCGGATCCTTTTCTGTCTCTTCCAAAGTGCCATCAAGTGTTTCATTTGATGAAATTGAACTTAAATCGTTGCTTATCTCTTCATCTTCACTAAGGTCTTCATTGCCATAGGAATAGTCTGAATCATTATCGCTTAATGAATAAACATCAACTACTGAACCGACAGAAATCAGCCCTGCAGTAGCTTGAAGCCTTGAAAGGGAAATCGGCACAATAACAGTATTGACTTTTTCAAACTGAACATTTGATAAGACCTTAGCATCATTGTCCTTAACAAAATCATTAGCATCTTTAACAGACATTATGATATTCTTATTTTCACCATAAGACATCATTATCCTGCCAAAATCGTCCTTGCAAGATACAATTTTAGAGCTATGATAGATTCTCCAATCCTTAGTAGCATATCGCAAAACATCAATTGACTTGATTTCCTCAATATCATAAGCCTGATTGATTCTATTTTCCAAAGTGTAAGCATTATCATTAACCTCCAAAGGCCCTTTATACAATGCATTCAACTCATTCAGTTTTGAATTTTTTTCTAAATTCAATTCATTCTGAAACGGCTGATAAACAAAAAAATAGAATATTGATGAAAGCAATACCAGAATTATTAGAAAAATAGTTATCTTAGCAAATGATGACTTTGAGGAATCCTTTTGATTCAATAGATTAGCCTTAAATCGTAACAACTCATTTTTAATTGTTTTCTTATCCGGACCTTCATTTTTTCCTTTGTTTAACCCATTTAAACCATCTGGAAATCCACCATCTTCCTCATCAGAATCATTAAAACATTCAGGATTAGAGTAGATATATTTAGCATATTTCTCATCAACTCCATATAAATCACCAGCAGCATTAGATTGGTTCTTAGATTTAAACTCGTCATTATAAAATCCAGAATTGGAAGGAGAATTTGAATTGTTTTTTAAGGGTGAACTTTCAGGGATTATGGAATCAAAACTTGGAAAATGTGAGGAATCCTCTCTTTTGTTTTTCGTTTGCAAATCTGATTTATCTTTTTCTCCTTTTTCTCCGAAATTTTCTAATTTCAATTTAAACTTATCATTCTTAAACAAATTAAATCGATTTTTTCGATTAGTCATAGTTATCAAACCTGGAATGGAATGAGATAAAATAAGTAGAAAAAATAGGTTTGAAAAAAGAAATTACATAAGTTTTAAACTCAATTTGTAAAAATAGCTTGAAAAAAATAAAAATAATAAAAAAGAAGAATTGAAATAATAAATCAGAAAAAAAAATATTAAAAAAAATTAAAAAGTGAAAAATGAAATTTTAAAAAATCATTAAATTAAATCATTAAATTAAATCATTAAATAAAACAATTATAAGATTTAATGAATTTACTCCTCTTCCACTTCACCAGTGCGAATGCTTAATAATTTTTCTTCCTTTTCTTCCTTTTCATCTTCTGCCGCTTTGCTTTCGCCAATAATTTCTCCAGAAGAAACTTGGTTAATAGATTCTTTCATTGATTTGACAGCATCTTTTGCAGAACTTAAGGAAACACTAAGTCTATTAGAGGTTATTTCTCTAACTTGTCCAATGTTTCTGTTAACATTTTCTGGAGTTAAAGCCTCTTCAGTATCAATGAAGAACTCTAAGAATGTCATAAACATGTAGACCAATGCTAATACAAACAATGCTAAAGCCGGAATATTTACAGCCTCTATGGATACATTAATAGGTAAAAGCAATAGGAGTATCATTAATGCTCCAAATCCAATCACATAATAATTGTCAACTTTAGGATATCTGATTGTACTGATCATTAAATAAGCTGCAAATAACATCAATATAGCAGCAACTCCAACATTAAATAAACCGCTGAGGTAATAAGTAGCTATGATAATAGCGGTACCTGGTATTGGGAATCCCACGAATCCATGGTAATTAATTTTATCTGAAATTACATTGTAACGGGTAAGTCTTAACATACCGCAAACAAGTGTTAAAACAGCTACAATTGCCATTAAGTATCCTGCCCAGTCAGATATTCCTAATCCCATATAATATAAAAGGACTGAAGGTGCAACACCAAAAGATACTATGTCTGCTAAAGAATCAATATTTTTTCCAAAACCAAATTTATCATCACGATCAAGTTTTCTTGAAACCCATCCATCTACAGAGTCAAAAACAACTGCAACAAGTATGCACAATGATGCATATGATAAATGATTATCAATAACCATTAAAATAGCTAAAAATCCAAATACCAAATTCAATATTGAAATGACATCTGGAACAGCTAAAAAATATCCCATTCCTACACTTTTTAATCTCATAATTTGACTCCAAATAATATTTTAAATAAACTCCCTTATTAATTTTTTCAAAAAACGATTAATTGTTTTCTAAATCAACATAAAATAACAATACATTAGTAAAAAGTAATTTAATTAAAAAATTTGACTAATTTTGAAAAAATAAACTCAAATTAGTATTTTTAATTAAAACAAATATTTCTAAATAAAGTAAATTTTTTATATGAATTCAATTTTTTATTGTAAAATGAATTTTCTAATGATAATGAGTTCTGTTTAAATGAATCAATATTACAATTCCATATAAATTTTTCATTAGAAAATAAACAATATTAACAAATTGCAATAATATATTAATAATATTTTAAATCCATTATTTAAATAT